>JAKLIJ010000119.1 GCA_022709665.1 Bacteroidota bacterium | reverse complement strand
TTAATCCCGCCGACCTGGTTTCCAGGATCAAATCGATACTCAACAGATAGATTATGAGAAGGCTTGTCATATTTCTTTTTGTTGGGGGTTTGATAACGGTTTTATCAGGGCTGACTCTCCTTCCGGCACAGGAAGCCGGGAACCAGGCTGTTATTAACCCTGAGGCCGAGTATCTCAGGATAAGGAATATGGCATTTGAAGGCAATCTGGAAGAAGCTGCGGCTGATGCCAGGAAACTGTTGAACGCTTATCCCGAATATGGTGATGTAAGGATACTTCTGGGAAGGATCCTTGCATGGCAGAAGAACTATGAGGAAGCAGCTGCTGTTATCGACACGCTTTTGCTTGCCGAACCGGACAATGCCGATGCTCTTTCAGCCCGGCGCGACATTTCGCTCTGGTCAAAGGAGAATACGGCTGTTGAAACCGATCTCCGCACCGGGTACTCATTTGATTATTTCAATGAGCCCTATACAAGGTTCTGGCAGGTTTTCAACGTAGGGGCTGGTCACCGTTTCGGATGGGGTCCGGCTGCAGCCGGGATCAACATAGGCAACCTGATAACAGATCCCGAAACGGACATCTATGCCACGGAGTTTCAGCTCGAGGCTGAAGCTTATCCTCGTATCTCAGACAAAAATTATGCTTATGTGGCCTATGCATTCAGTCCGGGCGATTATTTTCCCACTCACAGGGGAGCGTTCGAGTTCTGGGAGGTCCTTCCAAAAGGCTGGGCGGTTTCGGCAGGGCTTAATTACTACTATTTCGACAGGAACATATTTATCGGGCTTGCCTCCGTTGAGAAGTATCTCGGGAAATACTGGCTTTCCGGGAAGTGCTATGTATACTTCAAGGATGACGGCCCGAGAACCTCGTTCTACCTGAATGCCCGCCGCTATTTTACCGATTTCAATTATTTTCAGGTTACCCTCGGTACCGGAACAGCTCCGGATGAACCATATAGCATCAGGGAGGACATTAACAGGCTGAATGCCCACAGTGTGAGACTCGCCTGGAACTTTGCCGTGAATGGAAGATTCACATTCAGGCTGGGTGCAGGTTATTCGCGCGAGCAATATGACGGCGGGGAAGGTCCGGCCTGGAGAAACAGGTTCGAAGGGAGCGCCCACATGATTTATGCAATTAAGATGAAGTGATGAAACACCGCGTGATTGCAATATTATCACTTCTTATTTTCAGTGCGCTGAGGGCAGGCAATACCGCCGACTTTTCAGTTAACCGCATTCATCCCGAACCCCTTTATATTCCGGACGGAGCATCGCTTATTATGTCGGGCTCGGATAAGGCTAAGCTTATTGATATAGTAGATCTTTCAAAGGATTTTTATCCCATTCAGATAGGCGCTTTCAGGGTTAAGTCGAATGCCGAGAAGATGTACCATGAAGTCTCCGAAGTTCTTGGCAACGATGTGGCGATAGTTGAGGAGGACGGTTACTATAAGGTAAGGGTCTCTAAACTGAATGTTGACAAGGTCAGGGAGTATCTCGAGCCCCCGGTTGAGGAGACAGTGCAGGAAGCAGTTGCAGAGCCGCGGGTTATTATTGAAGACTCAGTCATTACAGTCGGAACACAGGCTGATACAGTTCAGGAAGGCAGGGTTGCCGTTCCTCCTGTAATCGAGTTGCCTGAGCCGGCGGTTGAACCCATAGAGTTTACACCGCCGAAGTTCTTCCTTCTGAATTCCGACAGTCCGTGGCTCAAGAGGATCAATTATTTCGGCAAGTCATTCGCTCTTGTCAATGCCCTGCTGATTACGATTTTTATTTCATTTGTTACAATGATAATCCTGCTGCTTGTAATTCTTCTCAACAGGCGGAGGATGGAGAAAGAAGAGGATCTGAGGCAGTATCTTGCCGAGACTTATCAGGGGATGATCATTGATTACCTGTTTACCGGAAGCAGTCCGGATAAATTCCGGAGTATTGCCTCCGACAATTACAGAAGGCAGGCGCTTATCGACCAGATGATCGATGTCAGCGTAAATCTGAAGGGAGATGCCGAGGAAAAACTTTGTGGTCTCTACCTTTATCTTGGTCTCGACAGGGATTCGGTCAGGCGTGCCCATGACTATCGCTGGCACAAGAAGGTAAAGGGTTTCAGGGAGCTTGCCTTTATGAACATAAAGGATGCCAATGATGTGATATACAAGGCTCTGAACTCCAAGAATGAGATTCTCAGGATGGAAGCGCAGATAGCTCTTGTAAGGCTCACCAACGAGGATCCTTTCAGCTTTCTTTTCCAGCTTGAGAGGCCTTTTTCGCTGTGGGAGCAGATCACGCTTCATGAGCTCATCATCCAGCACGACCTTCCGGTGCCTGAATTTAAGAAATTCCTGAAGGCAACAAATTCCAGCGTCGTCATGTTCGCCCTGCGTATGATAAGGGAATTCAAGCAGAAGAATGCAGAGGATGATGTCAGGGAGACTCTGGAACATCCGTCGCAGGTAGTTCGCAAGCTCGCAGTAGAGGTTGCCGGCGATATGGAATTCCGTTCCACTCTGGAGGTGATGAAGAGAATGTACAAATCGCAGGACAACAACACCTGTCTTGAGATAATCAGGGCTATGGCCAAGATGCCCGATCCTTCACTTCTGGGATTCCTCAAACTTGTTCTCGACAAGGAGGATGATGTCCAGCTGCAGATCGAAGCCACAAAGGCCATTGAGAATAACGGAGAGGAAGGAGTCAAGACTCTTGTAAAGCTGATGAAGTCGGAGTACAAGAATTACAACATCATCGTCAGGCACGTGCTTGACCGAAGAATATTCTAGAAGCCATGGGAATTATTTTTGCACATATAATATTCTACCTGACGCTGGTGCTCTTCGCAAGCTACCTGATGCTGGGAATATTTTCGGCTATTGCTCTCAGGAAATATCTTCGCAAGAACAGCTTTATCAATTACAACTCGCTTGTTCTCTCTCCCCTGAGTCCTAAGATATCAATCATAGCGCCGGCTTTTAATGAAAGCAAGACTATCATAGACAATGTCCGCACTCTTCTTTCACTTTATTATAACAACTTTGAGGTAATAATAGTGAATGACGGCTCTACCGACAACACCTTTGAACTGATGAAGGATGCCTATGATCTTGTAAAGGTGAACTATTATTTCGACTACAGGATCCCCTGTGAAAGGATAAGGGGTGTTTACCGTTCCAAGAATCCTTCATACAACCGTCTCACAATTATTGACAAGAACAACGGAGGCAAGGCCGACTCTCTCAATGCCGGGATAAATATCTGCCACAGCGACCTGTTTGTATCCATTGATGCCGATTCCATTATTGAAGCCGATTCGATCCTGAAGCTTGTGAAACCTTTTCTGGAGCAGAAGGAAAAAAAGGTTATAGGTACGGGGGGTGTGATAAGGATTGTCAATTCATGCGATGTTGAAAGGGGCCATATAAGGGAAATAAAGATCCCCTCGAAATTTTTGCCCCGTCTTCAGGTGCTTGAATACACCAGGGCTTTTCTGCTGGGGAGAATGGCATGGAGCCAGCTCGACGGGCTTATGCTTATTTCCGGGGCGATGGGTTTGTTTGACAGGGAGACTGTTATAAAGGCGGGCGGATACAGCGTCAAGACTGTTGGCGAGGACATGGAACTGGTTCTCAGGATGAGGCGTTATATGGCTGAGAGCGATACGAAATACGAAGTTACCTACATACCTGATCCGCTTTGCTGGACTGAAGTTCCTTCCGACCTCAAGTCGATGAGGAAACAACGGACAAGATGGACCCGCGGTCTTATCGAATCGCTCCGCACACATCGCAAAATGTTTATGAACAGCCAGTACGGCCGGCTTGGTCTTCTGGGTTATCCCTACTGGTTCTTCTTTGAATGGATGGCTCCTCTGATTGCTTTTTCCGGTTTCATCTATACCATATATCTTATAATACGCGATTCTCTGAACTGGCCTTTCTATCTTCTGCTTTTCCTTTTCGTCTATTCCTTTGCAGTAAGTCTGTCGACATGGGCTATACTTTTTGAGGAGATCACCTTCCATAAGTACAGAAGGAAGAGAGATGTGCTGAAGCTTGTAGGAGTCGCTTTCCTGGAACCCTTCTTCTATCCCGTTCATACTTACTTTGCGGTAAGGGGCAATTTAGAAGCTCTCAGAGGAAAGAAAGGCTGGGGCAAAGCCGAGCGTTCAGGCTTCAGTAAGAAGAAAAAAGCCCGCACCCGTATTATTGACGGAGGAGAAGATTTCAGTCAGTAAACCGCGGGATTGCTGACAATCCGTTTCTCACTACTTCGAGCGATTTCTTTTCCCTGGGCACAGTTGCCGGTACAGTCAGCCATTTTTCCCAGTTATACCTGCTGACCGAAGAAGTTACATTCCTGTCGAAGTAAACGGATACTGCTATGCCATCTGAAACTGAGGATGAGATTACATAATTATAGCCTCCGTCGTAGGATGCTGCTCCGTCGATCACTTTCATCTGGGTGGGATCATGGAAGTAAAGAAGGGTCCATGGAACGCGTATCCTGATCCTGTTGCCGCTCCATGCCGCTGCCGTCATCTCGCCGAAAGTGAAATCAGGCGAGTTCTCCATCGGCAATCTTCCTATATCCTGTCCTTTCAGCTTAAAGCCGTCGTTGTACCAGTGCATCACCACCCATGGCGCCCCGTCGGTAATAGTGCTTCTGAAACGCTGGACGGAATGATTTGAAAGGTCGAACCGCGGAGTCAGTCCGTCCATGTTATATGCCTGGGTAACATGATAAAGGGCAGTGTCATCCGACAGCCTCATTGTCATAAGGAATTCCGACCTGTTCTCCAGAGTTCTGCCGTTGGGCAGGCGCGATTCGCCGAGACTGGCCAGGTAAGTGTCGAAAGCCACCATGATGGTATCCCCGGCAGCCAGCTGCCTGTCAGCTTCGATTTCGAGGAAGAAGAAAGCATTGTCGTTGGTAGCGCTTATTTTTCTCAGCGGACCTGCCGGTTTGTCTGTCTGGTACGGGACAAAGGGGGCCGTCGTTTTCTGATCGTATGAGACCAGCCCGAAATTCTGTTCAGGCGATGTAAGGTTATGCCACAGCTGCCTTGTAGGTATGGTGCTTCCCCCCGATTGCATCCCGTAAGCTTCGAGATAGCTTACAATCCAGGTAGGTTTGAACCATTCGTCCATCCATGCAAACATGAAGCCTCCGGCGCATCCTGCATCTAAGATGTTGTGCATCAGCCTCATGTTCTTTTCTCCCTGCTGTTTTTCCGAATAGCCTCCATGATGCATGTTGCTGAATGACTGGTGAGCGCTTCCCCAGCTCGAGGGCACTCCGAATTCGGCAATCACAAGGGGCATTTCGGAATAATGTTCCTTCAGATCGTTCAGATAACCCAGATAGCTGTTCGGGCCTGACTGGTCGCTGTAGGTCAGGTAATCAGGCTGTTCGCTTATGAAGTTCGGATAATACGGATAGGCGTGGTATGATGCAAAGATCCCCGGTTCAGGTTCGTTCCTTCTTATCTTTGTAATGTCGTAGCTCGCCGCATCCTCGTCGGTGTAGATCTCAGTGGGATGAGACAACGGATCGAGGGTAGGCCAGCTCGAAATGCTTACAGGCCTTCTTGTGGAGTATGTGGTTGATTCATATTGAATTGTCTGGTCAAGCATTCTGGTGCAGAATACCTCGCTGGCCTTTCCGCTGGTGATGCTCAGATACCTTCCGCTGAACGACGTTACCGAGGGATTCCGGTTATCGGTGGTATCCACTTCCTGGGGACTTATCTCTCTTCCGATTATGTAACCTGCAGTCCATCTCGACATGTCAGTGAGATATCTTCCGTACGATTTGCCGTATCTGTAACCAATGTCGCCGTTGCCGTTCACGCAGTCTATTACCTCTTTGATGTCACGTGTAAAGACAGCGATCCT
>JAKLIJ010000118.1 GCA_022709665.1 Bacteroidota bacterium | reverse complement strand
CTGAATTCATTTAATGATTTTGTCTGGATCAGGTCAAACTGCGACGATTCGATGTCAATTTCGCGCTGGCGCAGCTCCATCCTGTTGGCAAGTCCCTGATCGATTGCCAGCGCTATATCTACCTGAACCGTATCTACCTCGATATTAGGAAGGACTATTATATCGTCATAGAGGCTGAGACCTATCAGTATCTTGAATTCGTCCTTTGCATTTTCAAGGTCAACCTGCCGGTTTTCAAAATCCGATCGTGCTGTAGCAAAGTTCAGTTCAGCCTGAAAACCTTCCTCGCGTGCCGAGATGCCGGCTTCGACCTTGTTACGTATTATCTCGTAGCTTTTCTGCATATTTTCGAAAGCCTGGCGTGCTATTTCGAGGCTTTGCTGCTGCTGGTACACGTAGTAAAATGCCTGAGTTACACCCCTCTCGAGTGAAAGGAGCTGCACTGCATAGCTGATCTGGGAATTCTCGAGAGCCAGTTCGAGTTCTCTCAGCTGGAGCTTTGTCCGGTTGTAGGTGAATAATGGCTGATCGAAATTCAGCGACAGGTTGTTGCTGAAACCTTTTGTGGTCGATTCGGTGTACTCGCTGTAGGAATCCCTGTAACCGAACCTGTTTACAAGCGATATTCTTGCATCGGTAAACACTATTGGCTGTGAAATGGTGAACAGCCCGAAGCTTTCAGTCGTGTTTACCGAGTTCCATTTCGAGATCAGCTCGTTGAACGACCTGTTCTGGCTGTATGAAATGGGGTTTACTGAAAGGGAGAACTGGGATTTCAGTGAAGCTTTCTGGGCATTCAGGTTTTCCTGACTCCTTATAAGGTTTAGCCTGGTCCTTTTCATTGAAGGGCTGTTTGACTCGGCTACCCTGAGAGCCTGCTCGAGAGTAAGACCCTGTTGTGCAGGAGATAACAGGTTTAATGCCGCCAGGATGACCAGCAGGATCATCCTTCTTCCCTTTATTCCTGATTTTTCTTTCATTGTCGACATGCTATCATTAATCATAATGAATATTCTTTCAGTTTGCCTTTACCCATTTTACAGCATCACCTATAACGACTCTTCCTGCCGAAAGATTTGTCATATCCACCCTGGCCGAGTCGGATGAGATGTAATAGCGTCCCAGAAGGTTCCAGCCCGGTTCTGCATCCTCAAAATCGACGCTTATCTCTTCTGCCCCATCGTCATGGTATATGAGGTAGTGAAGATCCCTGTAGTTATTACCTCCACGAGGGGAATCGCCCGGAGGCGGAGGAGCTTCAGCCCCGGAACGAACAACCATCCTGTCGGCCGCTTTTCCGATATAGCAATAGACATCGTAATAAGAGGGACCTGGCAGGGGAGTCTTCCAGGTAATCTTTTTTTCACCCCTTGAGGCGCGCGTGGACACCGACGACCTGATGTATTTGCCGTAGTAGTTTGACATTACCCCGGCCTGCCAGTAGGGGGGAGCCCAGTACATGTTGACCGGTTGATATGTATCGGATTCTCTTCTTTTCACTCCGAGAATTCTTTTCAGAGGGCTCATAACCGTCGAGTTATCGTTTGAGAAGCCCTGATCTTCGTTGTCGACGATTATTTCGCCCGATAATTCAACGGGAGGAAGGGATGGAAGGATTTCTTCTCCTTCGGCAAAGGCATTGTGGTTCCTGGTTTTCAGAATGTTATCGAGGGGCAGGGTGATTTCACCCGGGATATTCTTTGCAAAAAGTGCGTTTACGATCATTTCCCGGGGTTCGGTATCGAGGATGATACTTATTCTTTTTGCTTCTCCGGGTCCAAGTGTTACAATCCTGGCGATATCGCCGGCTTCGGCCCCCTGTCCCTGCATCATAATTGTATATCCGCCTCGTCCTCCTTCGTATATTCCGGTCATCTGGCGACCGCCTTCCCCTGCAGTGCGGAAAGTAATGTTGAAAATACCTGTAACCGGTTCCGGATTGGAAGCGGTAAACGTAACCAGGAATCTTACCCTGTTTCCGGTGATGATTTCACGTGCCATAAGTTCTGAAAACAGAAATCCCGGCTGATCTTTGCTGTTGAACCAGTCATGGAGATAGGGGTAGAACTCAAATCCGAATTTTTCCTTCATATCCCCGTTGAGGTCGGCCACATCCACTGTGCGGTACCGGTGACTGTCGAGGTATGAGGTGAACCATTCGTTGAATTCGTCAATTCCTGCTTTAGCCCTGAAGAGGTTGAAGAGGTAATCGCCTTTCAGGGTAAGTACTGTTCGTATGGTGTCGCCTTTTGGGTTCATGGCCAGGACATCCCTGAAGCTGTTGTTTTTCAGGACAAGGTTTGCCCTGTCGTTGTCCTTCAGGTCCCCTGACATGCTGCCGAACTGGTCCGTCTCGCTTATTTTTTTCTGAAGGTGCGACTCGAATACCGCGTTGATCACCGGGTATTCCGATGAGTGAAAATTATTCCTGAAGAAATAGAAACTGGGCCCGAGAAGGTATCGCACCGGTTCGCTTATTCTTTCCCCCATTAAATACCTTGTTACCTCTCCGCTGATGAAAGTGTTTCTTGCAAAATCATTGAAAACCCTTACCTGCAGTTCCTTGTCGGTTATCACCTGGTTGTTCCTTGTCATCCGGTTCTTCTGCCTGGTGAACCGTTTCTGAAAACCTGCGTTTTCTATCATCGAAAGTTTTTCGGGAAGCAGTACCATCGAAGGCTGGACTTCAGCTTTAGTCTGAGTATTCATCCGCGGGAATGAACGGAATTGTACCGGTACCTCCACAAGTTTCAGGGCGCTGAAAGGGTATCTTGCCGAATAGCTGGTTTCGAGATCCCTCATAATACCGCTGACCAGAAAGCTGAGTGTGTCTTTAAGAAGCGAAAGATCCTTTTTGTAGTAGTCGTGCCCCGGATAATAATATGTTATATATTTTACTGAGTCGACCGTAAGGGTGTCGGATCTGTAATTTCCGATAGCCAGCGACAGGCCTGTAAGCGGGGAATCTGATGTTATAACAAAGTTATAACCTTCTTTTTTCATGTTACCCTGAGATACGGGAATTAAACCTTCTCCGGTCTTAACCCTGAGCTCGTAGTCTGAGAAGTCAGCCTTGAGTCTCGCAGGATTTGACGGGTAATAGTTCAGTGCGGGCACCGGGTACCAGTGCAATTCGGGAGTAAGCAGAACATATCCGGGAGTAACGAAAGCATGTCTTTTATTTACATTCAGCATAGCTACCCTGTAGGGTGCAGAGTTCACATTGTCGTTATTGTCGGGAAAGCAGAATGATTCATCCACGGAGCCTGACCAGGAGATGGTTATGCTGTCTCTTTCACCAGGAGCGAGCGGTCTGGGAGGATCTATTCCGATTATATGACCTGTAGTAGTGTATTTTATCTCTTTTCCGGCTGAGCTTACACTCCCTACCCTGAGTCCGGGGTTGAGGGAGAAAAGGTAAGTATCGACAGGCTGATCATTATTGTTAACGAAATAAAGGTCGGCTGAAGCACTGAATGAATCACCCGTATGTTCGAAATCAATTGAAGCACGGCTGAGGTTTACAAAAAGGCTTTCCTCAAATTTCCTGTTGGTGTCGATGACTGCTTTTTTTTCATTGAGGTCTGTCTTGTATATCGACCAGGTATTCCTGACACAAACTGCAGTCGAGGCAAGGAAAATAATCATGAGGACTGCCGAGACAGTTGTATGAACTTTCGACTGGGGCAGCCTTCTGAAAAGGAGAACTGTGGCAAGAATGAGGAACATTCCGAGGAAGAACCAGCTTAGCCTTTGATTCAGAATGAGTGACTGGTTGTCAAACCCTATCATTTCCGATTTGAAAACGGGCAGTCCGAATGCCATATAATCGAATAAATAACCGAACCTGAAATTCAGCCAGAACATATTCATGGCAGCTATGCCGAGAAGCAAAAGGAATGTTATTGCCTGGTTTCTGAGCAGAGACATCAGCATAAAGGAAAGTCCCAGGCTGAAGATGATAGTCGGTATGCAGAAAATCAAAAGGAACATTAAATATGAAGACAGATCGATAGTCATGGTCTTCGAAATAATGTTCATCAGAAGCCCGATCAGGAGTATTATTATGTCAAGTCCGAGGAAAAGCCTGAGTATTCCGGTGGTTTTCCCGATGATGTACTCGAGGTTCGACATCGACCGGGTATAGAGGACTTCATTGGTATCGACCTTCTTGTCTCTTTTAAGGAAATCGGAAGCAAGGAAGATAACCACGATTGCCTGTCCTATGTTCAGCAGATAAAGGTTGAGATGCGGTATGGATGAAGCGAATGCCACGAGCTGCCAGTCTTCTTCTCCGACAGGTGAGAAGATCCCGATATTCATGAACGTGAAGATGAACAGCGCTCCAAGCGAGAACAGCCTGAAGAACCAGCTTCTTCTCAGTATCCTGGCTTCGTACCTGGCAACGGTCCTTATGTTATGAATCATTTCCATAAGGGTTGATCAGGATATGTCAGCCTTAAGCCTGTGTTCCATGTAATATACATAGGAATGTTCGATATTGGGGATTATACCCGCATGATTAAATGGAGGAGGATCGTCGGAGACGATCTGTACCTCCCATCCTCCGTCGACAGGTATTGTTGAGATGACGTTGTACGTTTCCTTCACCTGGTCGTATTCCTGTTGTGAGAGAGTCAGTCTGAATACATGTCCTTCAGCTTTTTTTACCAGGTTTTCCGGAGATCCGGAGAATACAAGCTCTCCGCGGTTTAGCAGCGCCATTCCCTGGCAGGTGGAAGAGATGTCTCCCACAATATGGGTTGACAAAATAATCGAAACATCTTTCTGGCTGAGGTCCGACAGGATATTGCGGAACCTTATCCTCTCATCGGGATCGAGGCCGGTGGTAGGTTCGTCCACCACTATAATTCCTGGATTTCCTATCAGCGCCTGGGCTATCCCGAGTCTTCTCTTCATACCCCCCGACAGCCTGTTGGCCTGGCGGTCGCGCACTTCGAGGAGCCCAACCTGGTCGAGCAGCCTGTCGACCTCGGCGATCCTTTCTCTTTTGTTCTTCAATCCGGCCAGTGATCCGGAATAATCGAGGAACTCCCAGGTTTTGAGGGAAGTGAAGAATCGGAAATCCTGGGGGAGATAGCCAAGCAGGCTTCGGTATTCCTTCCTGATTTTCTGTATGTCGCGCCCATCAGCAAGGACATCCCCGGAAGTAGGTTTCATAAGGGTTACCAGAATCCGCATCAGGCTTGACTTGCCCGCTCCGTTTGGCCCGAGAAGCCCGAACATTCCTGTACCGATTTCAAGATCGAGATCTTTAAGCGCATGGTTGCCGTTTGAGTAAATCATATTAAGGCGTCGGATTTCGATCTTCATGTTTCAGGGTAGCTTATGGCAGTCGAAGCAAGGCTTTGACGTAATAAAGACGGTAGAAATTTCAAATATGACATCAAATTGTAAGTTTTTTCAAGGATCAGGCATAAAATTATTAAATTGTATGAAAAAGAACCGGAAAGGATTAATTAAGTGCAATTGAAACAAATTCATATTTTTGTAACCTGAGTTTCTAAGGGGTGGCATATATTACAAATAAAAAGAAGATAATAAACGATCCGGTGTATGGTTTTATAAGCATACCCGGCGATCTTATCTATGATATCATTCAGCACCCCTATGTTCAGCGGCTCAGGAATGTAAGGCAGCTCGGACTTACCAGCTTTGTTTATCCCGGCGCCAATCACAGCAGGTTCCAGCATTGTCTGGGAGCTCTTCATTTAATGGACAGTGTCCTTAAGACGCTAAGGAGCAAGGGAGTAGATATTTCCCCGGAGGAAGAGGAAGCTGCCCAGCTGGCTATTCTTCTTCATGACATCGGGCATGGTCCTTTTTCTCATGCACTTGAAAACTCCATAATAAGCGGTATAACGCATGAAGACCTTTCCCTTCTGCTTATGGAGAAGCTGAATGAGGAATTTCAGGGTA
>JAKLIJ010000117.1 GCA_022709665.1 Bacteroidota bacterium | reverse complement strand
CGGGGGGCTAAAGCCCCCGGGAGGATTTTGGAGTGCTGTTCCCCGTTGGCTGAAGCCAACGGTAACATAAATCCTTGGGAGAGTGACCCGAAAGATCCGGGGAGAATCAAGTTAGTCTCTTCTGGTTACCGTCAGCTTCAGCTGACGGTAAAGGGCATCCTCACCACCGCATCCGGGGACTTTAGTCCCCTTTGGGTGCAAGGGGGCTAAAGCCCCTGTAAGAAGGATTTTGGAGTGCTGTTATCCGTTGGCTGAAGCCAACGGTAACATAAATCCGTAAGAGAGTGACCCGAAAGATCCGGGGAGAATCAAGTTAGTCTCTTCTGGTTACCGTCAGCTTCAGCTGACGGTAAAGGGCATCCCACCACTGCAGCCGGGGACTTTAGTCCCCTTTTGGTGCGTAGGGGGCTAAAGCCCCTGTAAGAAGGATTTTGGAGTGCTGTTATCCGTTGGCTGAAGCCAACGGTAACATAAATCCTTGGGAGAGAGACCTGTAAGACCAGGGAGAATCAAGTTAGTCTCTTCTGGTTACCGTCAGCTTCAGCTGACGGTAAAGGGCATCCTCACCACCGCATCTGGGGACTTTAGTCCCCTTACGGTGCAGGGGGGCTAAAGCCCCCCGGAAGAAGCGTCATAGTTTCAGAATACCGCTATTTTTCACATCACATTTGGCATGATTTTTATTAATAATATTTATTGATGTTTAATTTGTGTTTGGTAAATTTACACTATGGAACCGGAAATAGATCTTTTTGCCATATTACCTGAAGACAAGGTACCGGAAAAAGGCAAGATACTGATATCTGAACCTTTTCTCCCGGATACCTTTTTCAGCCGGAGCATCGTGTACCTTACCGATCACAATCCCAAAGGATCGGTTGGTTTTATCCTTAACAAGAAGCTTGAAATAAAACTCTGCGATGCAGTTACCGGTTTCGAGGGATGGGACGAATACCTGAATATGGGAGGACCGGTCTCTCCCGACACTCTCCATTATCTTCATAATCTCGGTCATCTTATCCCCGGCAGTATTAAGGTTGAAAGCAATATCTACTGGGGAGGCGACATCGACAGCATACGGAACCTTATAAAGACCGGCACTGTCGAACGCGGACAAATACGCTTCTTCCTGGGCTACTCCGGATGGTCGGAAGGCCAGCTCGAAAGGGAACTGAAGGAAAACTCCTGGCTGACTGCAAGGGTAAGCCCCGAAGCAATAATGCAAAGCAGGGAATCAGACAGCTGGAAACGCGTTTTAAGATCATTGAAGAGCAAGTACAGGGTATGGGCCGATTTTCCCGATTCGCCCGATATGAACTGATCTTCTCACCATCCCGGTTTGTCAGACCGGCAATCTAAAGATGAAGGATATAGTAAACCAGTTCCTTGAGAAGTTCTCCGGGCTCGGTCCTTTCATCCCCGAATCCTTTCGACCTCAGATCGTATGTCCTTAACAGATTTATTATCCTGATAGTCTTCCCTGCGCTGTATCTGGAAGCAGCCGTCTTGTAATCCTTCACGAAAAACGGATTTATCTTAAGCGCTGCAGCTGCATTGTTTTCCGACTTGTCGGTCAGGTAATGGTAGGTAAGGATCTTTGTGAAGTAACCAAAAAGAGAGACAATAGTAAGGAGCAAGGGATTGTCTTTGGGATTGGCTTCGAAATATCTTACAATCATATTTGCTTTCAGGAGGTTCTTTTCTCCGATGGCCTTCTGAAGTTCGAAATTGTTGTACTCCTTGCTGATACCTATGTTTTTTTCAATAAGCGATGTTGTGATAACAGGCTTTCCTTCAGGAAGGGTTATAAGAAGCTTGTCAAGTTCATTGACAATCTTGTGAAGGTCTGTCCCAAGATACTCTGTCAGCATAACGGCTGCTTCCGGATTGATCTTTATCCCCTTTGTCATCAGGTACCTCTCAATCCATGGCTGAACCTGGTAGTCGCGAAGCCTGACCGACTCGAAATAGGAGCCCCCCAGAGCCTTGTATAGTTTGGTCCTCTTGTCGAGCGACTTGTATTTATAATTGAACACCAGGATAGTCGATAGGAGCGGCTTTTCAAGATAAAGGGCAAGATCCTCGATCTTCTTCATCGACTGGGCTTCCTTCACTATGACAACCTGATGGCTTGCCATCATGGGAAAACGTCGGGAGATCTCAATTATCGAACCGATAGTTGTCTCTTCTCCATAAAGAACAACCTGATTGAAAGCTCTTTCCGCTTCGGTAAGGACTTTTTCAGCTATGAAATCTGTTATCAGATCAATATAATAGGGTTCATCCCCCGCAAGGAAATACACAGGCTTGTATATCCTGTTCCGGAGATCTGACATTATTTCATCAAATGATACCGGCATGATCAGAACCTCAGGTGTTTTACCGAAATACCGTTTTCCTTGATCTCCCTCAGAGCATCAATTCCTATTTCAAGATGCATCTCAACAAACTCGCTGGTTACTATCCTGTCGCTCGCCTCGGTCTTTATCCCTGTCGAGATCATCGGCTGATCCGATACGAGCAGAAGGGCTCCGGTGGGTATCTCGTTGGCAAATCCTACGGTGAAGATGGTGGCAGTCTCCATATCTATCGCCATAGCCCGGGTTTTGACAAGGTACTTCTTGAACCTGTCGTCATATTCCCATACCCTCCGGTTGGTTGTGTAGACTGTTCCGGTCCAGTATTCCAGATTACGCCTGGTGATAGCAGCCGAAATGGCGCTCTGAAGCTTGAATGCCGGAAGTGCCGGGACTTCCTGGGGCAGATAATCGTTGGAGGTACCGTCGCTCCTTATTGCAGCTATGGGTAGTATCAGATCGCCAAGTGTGTTCTTTTTCTTGAGCCCGCCACATTTGCCAAGGAATAACACCGCGGAGGGCTCAACCGCACTGAGAAGATCCATCGCAGTGGCAGCATTCGGACTCCCCATGCCGAAGTTTATTATCGTTATACCGTCGGATGTCGCATTCGGCATGTTCTTATCGCGTCCCTCCACTTCCACGTTGTTCCTTTTGGCAAACAACTCCACATAGTGAAGAAAATTGGTAAGCAGAAAATACTTGCCGAACGACTCAAGCGCCTTTCCAGTGTAACGCGGAAGCCAGTTATTAACAATTTCCTCTTTGGTCTTCATTCATTTATCGCGTTTTATCTTTAACTCAATATATTTGAATCTTCAAAAGTACAAAAGTAAGTTGAAACAGCTGAATCTTCCGTCATATTCCTTTACCGTAACCGGAAAAGAAGGTTCCAGGATGATACTGGATACCATCAGAAGGAAGTTCGTAAGGCTAACACCCGAAGAATGGGTACGTCAGCATTTTGTCCGCTACCTGATAAACGAAGGCGGATACCCTCCCGGCCTCATTGGAATAGAAGTGATGTTCAGATTCAACAATATGAAGAAAAGAGCCGACATACTGGTCCACAACAGAAGCGGGGAACCCGTTATGATCGTGGAATGCAAATCGCCCGATATAAATATCTCTGATTTCTACGAGGATAAGGTTTATGACCAGATCGGGGGATATAACCTCGGACTGAAACTGCCCTTTGCCATAGTCACCAACGGAATTGTAAACTATGCATTCCGCTTCGATCCTGAACGGAATCAGTATGTCCACCTGCTCGAAATTCCTGTTTACAAAGATTTAATTGCAGGAAATGATGATTGATGTTACCTGTGCCATAATAAGAAACGAGGATGATGAGATCCTTGTGGTACAAAGAGGGGAAAAGACCGATCATCCTTTCAGGTGGGAATTCCCCGGTGGAAAGCTTAATGAAGACGAAAGTGAAGAGGATTGCATAATAAGGGAAATAAGGGAAGAACTTAATATGACCATTGTGATATGCAGCCGCCTGCCGGAAGTCGAACACGATTATGGCCACAAGCAGATCAGGCTCATTCCCTTCGTGTGCGACACCCTCGACGATATTCCCTTTCTCACGGAGCACTTGGCATTTAAATGGCTCCCTCCGGGCGAACTTCGAGGTGTAGGTTTTTCCGAAGCCGATATTCCGGTAGCCGATGAGTACCTGAAATTCATCAGTTTTAGAGAGACCCCCTCTGAAGAACAGACCGGCGGACAGCAGTTGAAAAAAGATGATTTCATAACCACGCTTGAGAATATACGCGGCAGGAAGGAGGCCGAATGGCTCGCTGAAATGGCGGCAGAAAAAAGAGAGATTCTCTCCGGACTGATAGATTTTTCTTTTTCTGCCGATAACAAACTTTCATCAAAAGCTTCATGGAGCCTTTCAAAGGTCTACGACAAACATCCTGAAACCCTGACCGCTTTCATCCCTTTGATCATCGGATCGCTCGACCGGATTGAAAATGAAGGTGTCAGAAGATCATTCATGAAGATTATCTCGCTCAGTGACATCACGGTAGTGACCCGGAAAAATCAGGGCATCCTTGCCGACTACTGTTTCAGGATGCTCAGATCGGGATTTTCGTCAATAGCGGTAAAGGCTTATTCGATGGAAATAATTTACCGGCTCGCACAAATCTATCCCGAACTCACGGGAGAACTGGCGGAAACAATAAACCTGCTTCAGGATGAGAAATCAGCAGGGATACTTGCAAAGGGACGGATCATTTTGAAACGGCTTGGCGGTTCTTCATGAGACCTTCTGTTTGGATCCGAAATTATTCGGAATAACTAATGCGAATATTTTCGCAACTGCGAAACCCGTTCAGAATGGCTCCGGGTTATGTTCTAGCCTCTGGTGGAGCCATATATTTTTCCAGAAGACATCTGCACCATGTTTTTTAATCGCTACAACTCATTCAGAGGACCGGTCCTGTCTCTTTCCATGGAAATTATGTAATTTTGCGTTTTCTAAATTCTCAGCTAATGCTTATTGTAAATACATCGGGCCAGCTGTGCCCCGCTCCGCTGATTGCCACAAAAAGGGCGCTTAAAGAAACAGCCGTCGGCGAGAGCTTTCAGGTGATCACCGACAACCATACTTCATTCAGCAATATCTCAAGGTTTCTCCGTGATAACAAAACCGGCTTCTCCTTTACCGAATCGGAGGGGGTATGGACACTGACGGTTAAAAAGACAGAATCAGCCGGAGAAGTTTCCGATCCGGCAGAGTACTGTACAACTGATATCCCTCATTTTTCAAAGGGAGGTTTCATTGTTGTCATTTCTTCCGACAGAATGGGAGAAGGAGATGAAAACCTTGGCAGGCTGCTGATGACCAACTTTGTAAGGGCTCTAAGGGACCTCGACCTGCTTCCGGAAAAGATGATCTTTTATAATTCGGGGGTGCATCTTGTATGTGAAAATTCAACTGCTGCCGGACATCTCAGGGAGCTTGAAAAGATGGGAGTGACTCTCCTTGTTTGTGAAACCTGTGCAAAACACTACTCGATAGTTGAGAGCATTTCGGCAGGCATCCTGAGCAATATGTTCGAGATCGCCCAGTCAATGGCTTCGGCCGGCAAGATAGTAAAACCATGAGTATCGATCTGCTCACTTTTGTGGAAGCCGGGGGATGCTCTGCCAAGATATCCCCGAAGCTGCTCGAAGAATTCCTGCAATATCTTCCTGCCATTCCAGATCCCAACATACTTGTAGGAATCGATACTCACGACGATGCAGGAGTATACAGGGTAAATGACGATCTGGCACTGGTATTCACAACCGACTTTTTCCCGCCGGTTTGCAGCGATCCCTATGAGTTCGGACAGATAGCTGCGGCCAACTCGATAAGCGATATATATGCCATGGGGGCGACACCTGTAATAGCGCTTAATATCATGATGTTCCCTTCCGGTAAATTACCCCTCGAAGCCTATGCATCCATTCTCAGGGGAGGAGCCGACAAGGCTGCTGAAGCCGGTCTGAGGATCATCGGCGGGCATACCATTGATGATTTCCCTCCGAAATATGGTCTGGCGGTTATAGGTTATGTGCATCCTGAGAG
>JAKLIJ010000116.1 GCA_022709665.1 Bacteroidota bacterium | reverse complement strand
TACAAGGCATATCCCGACACATTGGATATTATCCTGCAGGCTACCCAGTTCTACCTCGATGCAAACAATTCAGAGAAAGCCTTTGAATTCGTTCACAAGGCCATGGATATGGATCCGGAGAATCACATTCTCTATCTTGTCGAGGGCAGCCTCAATATGAAGCTTGAGGATTATCCGAAAGCCATTGAGAGCCTGAAGACATCACTTCTCAAGAACCCTGCACAGTTCGAAAGCAACTACAACATCGGTCTTTGCTACGTTTCAATTGCAAACGAAATGCTCAACGAGGCCAACCTGATTGCTGACAACAAGCAGTATGAACTCGCAAAAGACAAGGCGTTCGAGGAGATGAAGAAGGCTGTTCCGTATTTCCTGGAAGCAGAGAAGGTAAACCCGACTTCAGTGGCAACTCTCGAATTCCTTCGTGAGATCTACCTTAAGCTGAAGATGATGCCTGAGTTTGAGGCATACAAGGCAAAGGTTGAGAACCTGTAATAATATCTTCTGTATAACATCGAAGGCACCCGGAAAGGTGCCTTCTTTTTTTTTGCATTGTCCTGCCGGCGGAGGGCAGGGGACAAAGAATCCAATATTCTGAAAAAATCCTGTTAATCCTGAGCTTATTAATATCTATTTAACATAATATTAATTATAGGCAAATGCGCGTATCTGAACCAAACGTCGGAAATCCTCATTATTTCTTTACATCCCGCATGTCGAAGAGCGGTACATATCCGTTAAAGTGACCAGATACCTTTTCTCCCGTAGCGGTTACACAGTCAAAGTCAAAAGTTCTGTATTCCCCCGTTCCTGAAACCCTGACAGTTCCGGAAACAGCTGATACAATGGTTCCGGTCTCATCAGCGAAATTAATCTGCATGCCGAAATTGGCAACATTGAAAGTCGACGGAGCTCCGGCTGCTTCAGCACTGTTGAACTGGTATGTCCCTTTAGCCAGTTCAGTTGCTGATGACGAAAACATCTGGAAAAAGACCACGTGGCCCGTGCCCTGGAATTCATGACGGTCACGGTTGTAGCTGATCCCCTGTGAATGTATCGTAACATCAAAATTATAACCGGAAGCGCCTTCCGTCATCCCGTAATTGTGAATGAAGCCCTGCTGAAGCGGGTAATCATTGACTGTGTACCTGAAATGATCAGGCTCTTCCTCTTTGGTGCATCCTGTAAACACAAGAAGCAAAATCGCAACTGCGCTTAGGTAATTCCTTTTCATGACTGTTTATTTGATTATTACTGAAAGCATTCAGAATAAAACAATTGTCCGGATAAATTGTTGCGTTATTAGGATTCATAAAACCATCAAATGCATGCTGCCGCAATTACATCAACAGGATAAATTTTGTAGCTTTACATATAAGGAATACATATATTAATGTATTGATATTTAATATTATAATGAATATATTAAACTTTCCCATAATAATACGACAAGGCCATGATTTGCATAGATCCATCAACCCTTGAATTTCTCTCGGACCTTCGTCTTCACAATGACAGAACCTGGTTTGCCGAGAACCGTCCGCGATATGAGGCAGCACGGGACAATTACTCCCGGTTTGTGCAGGCTGTCATTGATGAAATTGTCAGATTTGATCCTATCCTTAAAGGTCTCGAGGCAAAAAGCTGCATCTTCAGGATCAATCGGGACATCCGGTTCACACATGACAAATCGGTCTACAAGACCAATTTCGGTGCTTTCATGGTCCGTGGCGGCAAGAAGAGTGCGGACAGGTTTCCGGGATATTACCTTCACCTGGAACCTGGTCAGTCTTTCATTTCGGGCGGGGCTTACATTCCTCCGGCCCCGTGGCTGAATGCCATCCGTGCAAATATTGCAGAGAACGGCGACAGGCTCGTGAAAATTCTCAACAGCAGGGATTACCGAAAATATTTCAACGGCCTTGAGGGAGAAAAACTGAAACTGCCGCCACGCGGCTATGAAAAGGATCATCCGCATATTGAGCTGATCAAAATGAAAAGCTTCTTACCTGAGAAAACCCTGAGTGATGCTGAGGTTACAGCACCTGATTTTTTCGAAACTGTCACCGGCGCCTTCAGGGCCATGAAACCGGTGATAGACTTCCTTACCGTCGGGAGGCTGTAACCCGAATCCTTACCGGCTACACATTTTCTGGTCCTGTGTGCAGGAATGTTAAAAAACATTATCTTTCGATAAATTTTAAGAAAACGTAAAAATGAAAAAACTGCTTTTCACTCTTCTTCTGGCAGCATTCATACTGCCATTTGCTGCATCACAGGGCAAGCTCGAGGTCGGAAAAAAAGCCCCGGAGTGGGTACTGACCGATGCCGACAAGAAGGAATTCACAATGAACTCCTGGCCGGGCAAGGTGCTGCAAATTAACTATGTTGATCCTGACAATGATGATCTGAACGATCCTTTCAATGATGCAATCAACAAGGCTGTTGACATTGACAAGATCATTGACCAGAATGCATACAAGGGTTTCGGAATCGTTGACCTGAAGTCGACCAAACTGCCCGATGGTCTTGTACGTGCCATCGCCGGAAGGAAGGCAAAGAAGTACGATACCACCATTCTGTTTGACTACAAGGGTCTGCTGCATGACAGCTGGGGCATGCCCATGGACAGCTACACAATTGTCATTGTGGACAAGAACCGCGTTGTCCGCGGTGTTTACAAAGGCAAGATTGCCGACGGTGATATCCCGGGCATTATTGAGATGATAACCAAACTGACAAAGGAATAGGCTCTGACTGACAGGCCTCCAATAAAAAAACCGGCACAGGCCGGTTTTTTTTTGCATCCTGCCGGACTGTATCAGGCCGGAACACGGATTCCCTGCTCGGGATAGTCCTGGTTCAGCTTGAAGCGTATCCTCAGAACGCCTTCATTAAAATCGGCCGAAGTAATTGAAAAAGAACCGATTTCGGATGTATTTGAAACATGCTGCCCAATGCAGGGACAGGCATCGAAATTTCCAATTGTAATAATGCGTATCATCTCTCCTGCATCATCTGGCAGTTTTCCGGTGTAGTATTTCTTGTCTGCCTCCCCCCTGCTGACAATCTCCTCTCCCACCGGAATGCTTAATTTTATTATCTCATTTACAGTCTTTTCAACAGCCCTTACCTCTTTATCTGACAGACCCTTCCTGATGCGGTAATCGCACTTGCTTTTTTTGCTTTCAATATGGCTGTTGAATGATCTCCCGCAATGATACATCTTGTCCATCACCGAGTTGAGTATGTGTTCGGCGGTATGCATTGCGCTGTTGTAATCTTTTCCGGGCATGGTGATACTGATATTCAGAATAAGGAAACGTTTGTCAGGGGGTTATATTTTACCCTCAATGCAGGTAAATTCAGGCAGAATTGCAAATATCATGATTGCTGCCGGATTCAGCCTGACGCACTTGACCGGATTACTGCCTGAATCAGCCTGACCTCTTTAACCGGGAGGGCTGATATTTTAGTCACCTGCTCCTGGTCCTGGCCACCCAGTCCTTCTCCGAGGCAAGGTAGCTGAGCATCTGAGACCAGTCGCCTGACATCGAACCGTATTTCTGTTCCTCCCTGTCCAGGGCTTCTTCGCATCTGTCGAGAGCCTTTTCAGCTTCGCCCCTGCGTCCAAGTTTCAGAAGCAGAAGAGCCTCCTGCTTGAAAGCCGCGGGAGAAGGTTCCTGTAAGGTTCCTGTCACTGAGCGGACTACTGCGAGAGCATTTTCATCCTCCTGATCAGAGCCTGACAGGTTCATAATAGCCTGTGAGAGAAGCACCAGGTCGTCTGGTGTGGCCACCCCGGAAGCGATGTTCCTGTCAAGCAGCCGACGGCAGAGCAGATACTGCGACTGGTTATAGGCGCTAAAGGCGTTATAGGAGATCACAGGCGCAATCATTTTTTCGTACTCGGCAGAAAACCAGAGAGCTGTATCCTGAATTGAAGCTGCTCTTGTGGCGGCATCAGGAAAGAACCCATTTGTGGAGCCAATGTAATAATTGCCCATAAGTTCCCCGGCAGCAAGTACTTTTCTGAGCGTGGAAGCCAGGACAGCCGGATCCATCCTGTATAACTTCAGAACAGACACTGCACACTGGTCCGCCACAAGTTCCTGTTTTGAGGTGTACCTGATAAGATTCCCCAGCGCAGGCTCAATCATTGTCAGCAGCAGGTTTCTGTAATTGGCCAGGTGATGGTCAAGAGCAAAGTGGGCCACCTCCTGGGCCATCAGAGCCATCAGTTCAGCCTCGCTGTTCACTGCAGTGATCATCCCCGTGGTGATTACCATTGTGCCGTCGGGTCCGACCCATGCATCCGGTACAATATCAGAGAGTATCCTGAGGCTTAGTACTCCCGGGCGTTTGTCTGTATTGCGGACCGGATAAACCAGCCTCAGAAGACCGTAGAGCCTGGCTTCCAGATAGCTGTCAATATAGAATGAATTGTTCTGCCCGGCCTTGTTCATGAACTCCCGCATCAGCTCCTCCATCGCATAGCGAAGGTCATAGCTGTACCCTGATCTCAGCAGTTCGTCATAGACCTGTGCCTCGAGCATCTTAATCTGCCAGAGCGATTCAATATCAGTCGGAACAATGTCATACTTCCTTAGTTCCGGATAGAGGATGGTCTCAATTCTTCCGGTTACCGGGTCTGGTGCGGTCTGGACAGCCAGCCGGCCGGCGGGCCGTAATACCTTGTTAATTGTAATCTCTTCGGTTGTGGTGCGGCTTTTACCTTTCAGGTTAACAGGTATCTGGCTGAATGCTTCGACTGAGGCGGTCAGAAGCATGATTACAAGGAGAAAGGCAGCTTTTTTCATGGTTTTTGCACTTTAGGGTTGCTGTTGTCAGGACACGGGACAATCATCAAATATCGTGCAACATGGCAGTTTCTGCGATAGTTTTTTCAACGGCTTTCTACTTCAGTGTCAGATTTCTTCCGCATCCTCAATATCACGACCCATGCTCTTCTTCAGCTGGTAGAGGTCCTGTTTCATGGTTGCGACGGTGCGGAGGAGTTGTTTCTCGGGCAGTACCGGTTCGGGAAGTTCGTCGCTTATGTAATGGACGAACTTCCACAGTTCCCTCACATTGTTTATATGGACTTCATAGGGTTCATAAAGCGGATTGAGTGAGAAGAGCACCAGCCGGCCTCTTTTTTCGATGTCGTTTTCAACCACCTTGAAGACGATGCCGTCGTTTGACGTGAGGATTATATATGCCTGTCCGCTCCTGATGTCATGCCAGTCCTGGACGAACTCGCCGGTCACCCATGCCTTGTCAGGGATCGGCAGCATTGAATCGCCCTTCAGCTGGAAGGTCCGGTACTTGCGGTTTGACGACAGGAATGGCAGGTTGAAGAGCGGGAGGTCTCCGATGAATTCCGGATCGGCATAGCCGGTTGTGTAACCTGCCTTGGCCTTCTCGCTGACAAGTTCGATGTTCTCTCGGTTGTCAGGGGTCACGGTGGTGGCAAGCACCCTCAGGTTGCTTCCTTTTATATATGCATCATATCCCCTCTCGAGTTCACCCATCTGGCTCCCGGAGAGGCGGGTCAGGTCAACCTTGAGCATTGTGTCAAGCGATATGTTGTAATATCCGGAAAAGGCCACCAGGGTCTCTATTCCCGGCTGTGCCACGCCGTTCTCATAGCCGCTGAGGGTTGGCCGCTTCATCTGCAGGGCCGATGCCACGTCATCCTGGGTGCGTCCCCTGCGCTTTCTCAAAAATTTTATGTTCGATGCGAAGTACATATTGGAAATTTTGATTATATTGTAATCACAAGTTTGATTAATTTCTAATCAAAGATAAATTAAGTTTTGGAAATAACAAGCAGAAAATGAAAAAAAGTCTGAGAGTCTGAGGGTCTGAGGGTCTGAGAGTCAAAGGATATTCAGACTGCAAGACCGCAGGACCGCAAGACTTGAGACCTTCAGACGGAGCGAAGCGACAGACTTTCAGACGGAGCGAAGCGACAGACCTTCAGACCTTATAACCATGGACACCCGCAGCATATTGCATCTTGACCTCGACACCTTTTTCGTGTCGGTGGAGAGGGTTCGCGACAGCCGGCTCAACGGCCGTCCCGTGATCATCGGCGGAAGCTCT
>JAKLIJ010000115.1 GCA_022709665.1 Bacteroidota bacterium | reverse complement strand
CGACATCCCTGTTTCCGTCGACGGAGAATTCTTCTCTCTGGCATTCGTATTTCTTTGCAAGGCAGGGCATTATTGAGACCACGACCATGTCTTTACGGTCGACCTTGATCTTATCGGCGAAATATGTTTTTGCGATGGCACCGAACATCTGCTGCGGTGATTTTGATGTTGAAGGAACATCTTTCAGGTCGGGGAAATATTCTTCAAAAAAGTTAACCCAGCCAGGGCAGCATGACGTCAGTATAGGTATCCTTGCTGTGCGGTCACCATTGAGATGCCTTGTCAGCCTTCCGAGAAGTTCAGTTCCTTCTTCCATTATCGTAAGGTCGGCGCTGAAGTCTGTATCGAACACATAGTCGAATCCGAGGGCTCTGAGCGCTGAGACCAGTTTTCCTGTAACAAGAGTCCCCGGTTCCATCCCGAAAGCTTCTCCGAGGGCAGCGCGGACTGCCGGAGCAGTCTGGACCACCACTGTTTTTGTGGGATCGGCGAGGGCTCTGAGAACATCAGGGGTATTGTCGACCTCGGTGAGGGCTCCTGTAGGGCACACTGCAACGCACTGGCCGCAGTAGGTGCATGTTGAGTGTTCAAGGTTCTGCTCGAATGCAGGAGCGACAGCAGCCATAAATCCCCTGTTGACAGCAGAGAGAGCTCCGACGGTCTGAATATCGTTGCACATGGTTTCGCATCTGCGGCACATAATGCATTTATTCAGGTCTCTTTTGATCGAAGGAGATGTGTCGGGCTTATATGTTGACATTTCTGCATATTCCTGACCGGGAATTTCCCTGATACCAAGTCTGTTGGCCATGTCCTGGAGTTCGCAGTTGCCTGATTTTGCACAGACGAGGCAATCCTTGGGATGGTCGGACAGGATGAATTCCATCACAGTACGGCGGGCGTTTAGTACTCTGGTTGTATGAGTTTTGACCACCATGCCGTTTTCGCATTTCGTAGAACAGGCAGGAGCCAGATTACGTCTTTTCTCAACTTCGACAACGCAAATCCTGCATCCTCCCGGCTTATTCTCGATATTCATGTCGTGAAGATCAAGATAGCACAGGGTGGGAATTTCAATTCCCATCTGCCGTGCAGCCTTCAAGATTGTAGTACCTTTTTCTACTTCAATCTCCTTGTTATCTATATTTAGCTTTATTGTTTCCATTAATTTACCGGTTATCTGATAATTATTGCATCAAACTTACATTTCTCCTTGCATGCGCCGCATTTTATGCAGACATCAGGATTGATCTGATGGACTTCCTTGCGTTGTCCGGATATTGCGTTTACCGGGCACACTCTTGCGCATGCAGTACAGCCGACGCAGTTCTCAGGAATGATATAATATTCCATCAGGTTTTTGCATTTTCCGGCAGGACATTTTTTGTCCTTGACATGTGCAACATATTCATCCATAAAGTTGTCGAGAGTGGAGAGCACAGGGTTGGGAGATGTCTGGCCAAGCCCGCACAATGCGCTGTCCTTGATGACAAGGCTCATGTTCCTGAGTCTGTTGAGATCATCCATGGTTCCTTTTCCGTCGGTGATCTGATTCAGGAGTTCGTGAAGCCTTTTGTTACCGATTCTGCAAGGAGCACATTTTCCGCATGATTCCTCCACTGTGAATTCAAGGAAGAATTTTGCCACGGAGACCATGCAGTTATCCTCGTCCATAACTATCATTCCTCCCGATCCCATCATTGAACCGGCTGCAACGAGGTTGTCGAAATCAATTGGAGTGTCGAGATGTTTTTCTGTAAGGCATCCGCCTGAAGGCCCTCCGGTTTGAACGGCTTTGAATTTTTTGCCGTCTCTGATTCCGCCTCCGATTTCGAAAATGATCTCTCTGAGGGTGGTTCCCATCGGTACCTCAATCAGTCCGACGTTGTTTATCTTTCCTGCAAGGGCAAACACCTTGGTTCCCTTTGATTTCTCTGTGCCGATCTTATTGTACCAGTTTGCTCCCTTGAGTATTATAATAGGAATGGCAGCCAGGGTTTCGACGTTGTTTACATTCGAAGGTTTTCCTTTGAATCCCGATTCAGCAGGGAAGGGAGGCTTGATCGTGGGTTCTCCCCTGAGTCCCTCCATTGAATGGATAAGAGCTGTTTCTTCACCGCATACAAACGCACCGGCACCGTAGCGCAGATCGACATCGAAACTGAAGTCTGAACCGAAGATTTTCTTTCCAAGCAATCCATACTCCCTGGCCTGGGCTATAGCGACCTTGAGCCTGTGAACAGCCAGGGGATATTCAGCCCTTATGTAGATGAGTCCGTGAGCAGCGCCTATTGCGTAACCGCAGATAGCCATTGCTTCAAGGACAGAATGCGGGTCTCCTTCAAGCACCGAACGGTCCATGAATGCTCCCGGGTCGCCTTCATCGGCGTTGCAGACAACATATTTCTCGTCGGATTTGTTCTTACTGGCTATTTCCCATTTAAGTCCGGTCGGGAATCCTGCACCTCCGCGTCCTCTCTGCCCGGAATCCTTTATTTCCTGGATTACCTGCTGGGGAGTCATTTCCGATATCACCTTGCCGAGAGCCATATAACCTTCTCTGGCAATATATTCGTCGATATTTTCGGGATTGATGAATCCGCAGTTGCGAAGGACGATTCTCAGCTGTTTCTTGAAGAAACCCATGTGTTTTGAATCACCGACAGTATCCTTTGTCTCAGGATCCCTGTATAACAGTCTGGTTACCTTTCTTCCTTTTATTATATGTTCTTCCACGATGGTCTGAGCATCTTCAGGCTTTACCTGGACGTAGAAGGTGTTATCGGGCATTACCTTTACGATAGGGCCTTTTTCACAGAAGCCGAAGCAGCCGGTAAGTATTACCTGAACCTGATCGGTGAGCCCTTTAGCCTCGAGTTCGTCTCTGAGATTCCAGACGATTGCATCGCTTTGGGAGGAATGGCAGCCCGTGCCTCCGCAAACGAGAATATGCATGTTGTATCTTGACATGTTTGAACCTCCTATTCTTTTGAGTCAATGGTTTCGTAATTTACCGGGATGATACCGTCGATCAGTTCACCTTCCTTGATGTACTTTTCGATTATCAGATCGGCTCTTTTAAGATCAACATAGCCGAATACCACGGGATCTTTTCCTGGGAGTTTTATTTCAACGGTAGGTTCGGCAAAACAGTAACCCATGCAACCTGTCTGGGTAACGATGCCGGGTATATTCCTCCTGTCGAGCTGTTCCACAAAAAACTCCATTATTGGTTTTGCTCCCGAGGCAATACCACACGTAGCCATTGCTACCTTGACCTGAACATGGTTTTCGGGATCAATAGCCTTGACCCTGAGATCCAGTCCGGTCTTGATTTCTTCGCGTTTCTTCTTCAGATCCGCAAGTGACTTGATTTGTGACATGCTTCTTATTATTAAGTTAGGTACATTTGATATTTCAGTACAGATATTTTCATTAAAATTATTCAAAATATCATGTTCTGTATGTGGTTTATGATAATTAATCAGTTTAAATCAGATACTCCGATGTCTTTAAGGTTTTCGTTAATCATCTCCTTTATGTCCATCAGAAGATGGCTGTCGTTAAAATTCTTAATACCAAGATATTCTTTTGTTTCCACTGAAGAAAATCTGTAATCTCCGTTATCGGTTTTATGGCTGTAAAGGAAGCTGATTTCAGGGTTTGCCGACATGAGAATTGTCATTACTCCTGCAATATCGCCAAGAGGCTGCCTGTCGACATGACCAAGTATAAAAGTTACCTTTACCCTGGTACCCTTTCCCTCGCCGGATTCAATTGAGAGATCACCTCCGGCAAGATTAGCCTGATACTTGAAAAGGGGCAGTCCCATTCCTATTTTCCGGGTAGTCCGGGTAGTAACAAAAGGATCCGTCACCTTCGACAGCAGTTCTTCCGGCATGCCTTTCCCGTTATCGCCCACCCCTATCTCAAGAAGGTCCGTCTTCTTCGATTCTATGATATCGACGGATATCTCCGAAGCTTTTGCCCGGATTGAATTCTGTACAATATCAAGAATATTTAAGGCAAGTGTCAGCATAGTTCCTTTATTCTTCTGCCGTTAATTCCTTTAACAGCCATTTTTATTTCCCCGAATGACAGTTCTTCCATTTCGAGTAAGTTGAAAGCAGCTCCGACAGCTTCAGGATAATGTGCATCCGAATTGGTCAGCAGGGGGTAGACCTTAATTTCAGGATGGATACGTCTGAATTCTTCAGGTGTACTTCTTCTCGAAATTTCAAGAGCATCTGCATTCAGATCCGGAGGAAGAAAACCCAGCTGGCTGTAGACACTGTTCTTCAAACGGTCGATATGGGCCGGGATAAACAGGCCCCCTCGTTCATGGACAAAAGCTTCAAGTTCCCCGATTGATATTTCTGTAGCGTTTATCAGCAGTTTCTCTTCAGTGTGAATTATATCTTCCTCCTCATTTACAACAACCTGGTCGCCGAATATCAAAGGATCGTTCTTGATATCCGGTAAGTTTTTGTCGAGGTATCCCTGGAATACTTCCAGATCATGGAGATTTTCAAAGAACGCAAGGCAATGAACCTCTTCTCTTGTGGTAACCTCCGCTCCCCGGAGTACTAACAGACCATTCCTGGCTCCCAGTATGCCGATCAGGCACGCCTGTCTGGTACTGTTGTGGTCGGTGATGCCTATGATATCCAGTTTTCTTCTAAGCGCTTCGGATATGATATTAGCCGGGCTCATGCTCAGATCACCGCATGGGGACAATAAAGTGTGAATATGCAGGTCAGCCCGGTAGGTTCTCATTTTTTCCGAATCATGTTGTAAAGTTTTCCTGCTACAGTGAATGTGTCTTCATCTGCCGAGAGTAAAGGTATGTTTTCCTGATTGCTCTTCTTTATGGTTTCCTCATCAGGCTGAACGCCCCTTACTATTATTATTGCTGCAATATCTTTTAGTGACGCTACTGCCACGATGTTGTGGTGCGCCTGAAGGGTTATCCAGACATTTCCTTCGCGGCCATTTCCTATGACATCGCTGAGAAGGTCGGACACATAGCCTCCGGTAACCTCATTTTCAAGCCCTCCGGTTCCGGAGACGACCTTAAGACCGAGTTCGCTGATTACATCAGTAATTTTCATCTTCTGCTCCTATTTTGTTGCAATTTTTTTCAAGTCGTTCATTTCCCCATATCTCACCTGTGATTTTGAAAGCCTTCTCATTGCTCATAAGGTTCTGGTTAACCAGTTGCTGCTGCATGAAAACACAATGAGATATCTGTGCACGTCCCTGAACAATATCTTCAGCGAGTGTCTGACAGTCGGGTGCGCCGCAGGCTCCGCAATCGAAACCCGGAAGAAAGCACATCATCCTTCTTTTTCGTGACATCTTTTTCAATGCCACTTCCATGTCTTCATCAAGTTTTTCGATATTTCTTGGTTCGATGTTACCCAGATAACTGTGATCCCTTATGTTTATAAACCTGTCGGTAAGTTTTTTGTCATTATCCTCCTCTGACCTGGCGTGCTCTGATGCAAGCTTCCTGAGCCTTTCAACAGTGAGGAACCTGTTTCCTGTCATAAGTATACCGCCGGCGCAGCTTTCATCACATGCTCTGAGTTCAAGGAATTCAACGCTGCCCAGTTTATCATTTTCGACATTCTCAAGAATTTCGGTCACGTTCCTGATGCCGTCGACAGCCAGGGCTCTCCTGTCGCAGTGAACGGCCTCACCGCGCGTAAGGCTCCAGAGTATGCCGCGTGAATTGAGAAGGTCGTCGGTTACAGGCATGATCTTTTCAGAGGAATGATTCTGAAGGTATTTCTGAATTTTGTTGTAAAGAAAATTCATGTTTATTACGCCTGTTATTATTGACTCGGTTTCGCCAACGGGACTTTTGATGGCAGCAATTTTTGCGGCACATGGAGTCGCATAGAACAGGCCGATTTTTTCCCCGGGGATGCCTGAAGCCTTCAGATGCTCGAGATAATAAAGTGCCGACATGTCAATCGGAGGATTTACCCTTACTATATTGTCGACAAGTGAAGGGAACCTTACCTGAATAAGGCGGACAATGGCGGGACAGAATGAAGAAATAAGCGGACGGACATCATTTTTCGTCCTGTATTCATTATAGGCGTCGAGGACCATGTCGACAGTGTTTTCTACCTGGAAGACATGTGTGAAGCCAATCTCTTTTAATGCGGAAT
>JAKLIJ010000114.1 GCA_022709665.1 Bacteroidota bacterium | reverse complement strand
TGTAACAAATGCCTACGAATATGCAACCATGCTTTCTGAATACCAGGATGCAAACGGAAAGACACGCAGTTACACCGATGAGGATATCGAGCTTTTCAGAACCGGAGAAGATCCATGGGAACACCCCGATACAGACTGGTATGGCGACCTTATCGAGAAATGGACAGGCACAAGCAAGCATACCCTTTCTATCGATGGAGGAAACAGGGGAATGACCTACTATGTCTCCCTGGGGTACAAATCCGACGATGCCATCTACAAGGCCTCATCCACCAAGTACAAACAATACAACATCCGTACAAAGGTTGAAATGCCTATCACCGAGTGGTTGAAGACAGGCATTGATGTAGCCGGTTTCATGGTAAACCGCGTTTATCCTTACAAATCAGCCGATGCCATCGTAGGGCAATCGACCCGTCTTGTTCCCACAAACTGGTCATTCTGGCCGACTGGTGAACCCGGACCTGATATCGAGTATGGTGACAACCCGGTTGAGACTTCAACTTTCTCGGCTGGAAAAAATGACCAGAAGACATACAGGTTGCTTAATACACTGAGCACAACAATTACTGTTCCCTTTGTGAAGGGACTCTCATTTACCGGCTCATACAGTTTTGACCTTACCAACTACTACAACAAGGCATTCTATCAGCCCTGGATATTGTACTATCCCAACTGGGATTCTGCAGTGCGTAATTCACAGGGATTCATTACCAGTATGGAACTGACTCCCACCCTGAGAGGACTTTCTTCGCCTCAGAACAATGAAAGGTACGACAGGACGATAAATCAGACTGTCAACCTGAACGCCATGTATCAAAAACAGTTTGGAGGTCACAACCTGACATTGTATGCCGGTTATGAGCAGTACACCAACGATTATAACAGGCTCGTCGGCTTCAGGCAGTATTATATCTCATCACTGATCCAGACCATGGATGCAGGTGCCGACCAGGACAAGAACACCACCGGTTATTCCACCATCTACGCACGTAAGTCATGGATCGGAAGGGCAACATACGACTTCAAGGGCAAATACCTTGCTGAGATAGTGTTCCGTCGTGATGGTTCCCTTAAGTTCCCGGAAAACGGCCGCTGGGGCAACTTCCCCGGGTTCCTGCTCGGTTGGAGAGCTTCTGAGGAAGATTTCTGGAAGAACAACCTTGGATTCATCAACTACTTCAAGCTGAGAGGATCATACGGTAAAATGGGGATGGACCCCGGAGATCCCTTCCAGTACATGAACAAGTTCGGACTTTCCAGTGGTATGGTCTTTGGAACCGGAACATCTATTGAAACAACTGTCGGTCCTCCTACGATTGCAAACCCGAACATCACATGGGAAACACAGACAACACGTAACATCGGATTCGACTCAAAATGGTTCAACGACCTGATCTCCCTTAACTTCGACTACTTCTTCAACAAAAGGGAGGATATTCTTACCGCAAGGGATGCGTCAGTTCCGAACTTTACAGGTCTTTCACTTCCAAACGAAAACATTGGCCGTGTCGACAACAAGGGATTTGAAATCGAAGCCGGCTTCCACAAGAGCCTGTCATCCGATTTCAGACTCGACATTACAGGTAACTACGGTTTTGCCAGGAATAAGATCGTCTTCTACGATGAACCTGCAAGGGTAGTTCCGTGGCAGGTGCGTACAGGACATCCTTATGGATCACAGCTGATGTACAATGCAATCGGAATTTTTGCTGATGAAGCTGCTCTCAAGTATCCTCACTGGACAAATGCAAAACCGGGTGACGTGATTTTCGAGGATGTATCCAAAGACGGCAAGATCAACAGCGATGATATGATCCTGTTCGATAATACCGATTCTCCTGAATCATTCTACGGCGTTACAGTTGAGGCAACATGGAAGGATTTCTCGCTTCAGGCACAGATCCAGGGTCAGGGTAAATTCCTCAGAAGGAACTACTATGATAACAGAAGAGGTGAAGCAGGAAACTATTTCCAGTGGAACTACGACAACAGGTGGACTCCCACAAATACCAATACAAATATTGCAAGGGCTTACAACAGGGACGACTATTACTGGAGCATGGATGTGAACCTGAGCGATTACTGGTATGACAACACGGCTTACTGCCGTCTGAAGAACGTGGTTCTGACTTACACCATACCTCAGAATCTGTACAGGGGCCTTGGTATTTCAAGAGCCAATGTCTATGTATCGGGTAACAACGTAGCCCTCCTCTGGACCGGAACCAGAAAATTCGATCCCGAAGGTACAAGCGGCGGTGGAGCTTATCCTCTTCTGAAGACTTATGCCATAGGAGCTAATATTACGTTTTAACTGATTGAGAAACAATTAAACTGTAAAATATGAAAAAAGTACTTTATTATATAGTAGTTCTGGCGATACTGATGCTGCCGGTTACGTCGTGCGACGACGTACTCGACAAGAAATCGGTGGATTCTTTTAACGAGCAGGTAGTTTTCTCAGACATTAACGTGGTAAAAGCCTATCTCGGTAAATGCTACGACAGGATGGGAGGCAACTACAATGAAAACAACAACACCGGTATCCTCGGGATGCGCGAAGACCTTCTGTCATCGGCAACCGATCAGACACTCTGTATTCACAGACCTTCGAATTATGTTAACATGAAGGGAACCCAGAGCCCGGACCAGCTTGGATTTTTCGCCAGTAACTCGCACGGAGGTTATCTGAGATGGCCGAACCTGTATGCAAACATACAGAACATCAATACTATTCTTGCCAATATTGACGATGTCCCTCCTACAGCCGGCCAGGAATCACTTCCGAACCGTCTGAAAGGCGAGGCCTACTTCTTAAGGGCTTACGAATATGCCACTCTTCTCATGCTTCATGGAGGCGTTGTTCTTGCTTCCGAACCATTTGAACTCGGTGAGGATTATTCCACCCTTAACAGGTCGACTATTGCCCAGACACTTGAATTCATCCTTGATGATATTCAGTCGGCTATAGACCTGCTTAAAGACTATCCTACAATTGAACAGGGAAGAGCCAACTGGGCAGCTGCCGCAGCGCTCAAATCAAGGGTACTCCTTTTTTGCGCAAGCAAACTGACCAATGGCGGTTATGAAGCTTCAAACACACTCGTTTCGTTCCCCGCAGGAAGCCAGACGACTCTTTTGCAGCAGGCCAGAGACGCAGCAAAGGATATTATGGATGGTGATTATGGCACATTCTCTCTTGTTGGTTCAACAAGCGATCCTGTATTACCTCTTTCTCAGGCAGATATCCAGGCCTATTCGGACAATTACTTCAGTATTTTTACCCAGAAAGGCAAATGGAACAGCGAAACTATCTGGGGTATCCAGTACCCTCTGACAGGAGGCAACTACAATGCTGCTAACATCTGGAACGGTCCATGCGGTTATCACAACTGGGGCAACAACAACCCTACCGAACCTGCTGTAAGAAGCTTTGAAATGGCCGACGGTACTCCTTTCGTATGGAATAATGGTAAGGGAGAGTACCTCCGTACCGCAACAGCAGCCGAACTGGCAGCCGATCCTTACAAGAACCCGTACTACGGCCGTGAACCACGCTTCTATTCAATCGTCCTTTATCATGGCGCTCCGTGGCAGGCACGTCCTTCGGATGCCGCTGCATTCGATCCTTTTAACAAGGTGCAGACCGGGCATTTCTACAATGACAACGGCTCCATGAAAGTTGCCGGAGTCGATACACGCCAGGGACTTATTGAAAAATGGAACGGAACCAAAACCGGATATTACATGAAAAAACTCATGGATCCGGCAACAGTCGGCCAGTATTATAACAACACAAATACCTGGGTCGAATTCCGTTTTGCAGAGGTTCTTCTTAATTATGCCGAAGCATGTATCGAGCTTGGCGGAACTGATCTTCAACCCGGACTTGATGCTCTCAACATGGTAAGAAACCGTGCCGGTCTGCCCGACAGGGTAACCACCGACCAGGCACAGGCAAGAGCGTGGATCCGTCATGAGAGGGCAATTGAATTCTTCGGTGAAGGACACCGCTTCTGGGATATCCGCCGCTGGATGGAATGCGAAAATGTCATTAAGGATGTGTTCGAAATGAAGGTCAAGGAATATACCAACGGTAACTTTGAATGGCTGTATGATGCTGAGGTTGCATCCGGTACCTTTGCAAGGTCTGATGAAAGGCAATGGGGAGGTAACAGCTTCTACTGGCTTCCTATAGCCCGTGATGAGATGAACAAGGCACCTCAGCTCACTCAGAACCCTGGGTACAATTGATCTATTAAGTAAGTATTAGGATTTAAACCCGAAAGGGAAATAAGAAGAGCCGGTCTGTGAGGACCGGCTTTTTTTATGTTCACCCCCCACCCCCCCTATTCACTACCTGTACAAATCTTTTTGCCAAGTTAAGAAAACTGTCACGTTTCCTTTTTTGTTTCACCCCCCACCCCCCCTAAAGGGGGGCTTAGTCTACTGAATTACAATTACATACCTGTTGAGACAAATGAGGTTATTACGATGGATTAGCTTTTGAACTTAAAACAGTAAACCATCAACGTATGGTTCATCCCCAGGCTACTATATTTCACATTATTAGTTCTTTTACCCCCCTTTAGGGGGGCTGGGGGGTAAACAAAGCTTTTAGGGGGGCTGGGAGTAATAAATGTCATGCCTTCTTCTTCGGTCTTCCGTCTTCGGTCTTCCGTCTTCCTAATGATAAAACGCATAATACCAGAACGTATTCCCAAAATTCTTTTTCAGGGCCGGCTGGGCCGTTTTCAGGTTGTTTCCGTAGGAATTGAAGGTTTGCAGGAACTGGGTGAATCTTGCTTCTGTCGGGGGGTCGATCATTAAACTGCCAAGTCCGGAAAGGGATAATCCCGACATCCTGCTTACAAGCGCTGCTTCCTGGAGATGAACAGGCACTTTTGTGAACCCAAGCCTTTCGAAATGTGGCAGCCCTTCAACTATCCCTTCATAGTTTTCTGTGAGCATCAGATAAGCCGTCCGGTAATCAAAAAGTTTCCTGTTGATGATTTCGGATGCAAATGCCATCTCAATATTTAAATATGGATTGTCGGTGATTGAAAAGAAATCGCGACTTATCTTTTCCCTTCTCTTTGCACCCAGTTCCGGATGACTGTTTATAAGGGTGGTATCGGCAAGCAGCCCAAGATATTCTTTTGCCTCCTTCCTGTAAGCAAAAGTCCGGGAAAGCACCGAAGCGTATTTCGAAGCCATCCTGTAATTGCCGTTTATGATCTCGCTTTTCACAAGGATTCTCAGGTCCTCCGGCGCTATCCCCTTCATAACCATATTCTCGAAAGCCCAACGCTCTGCCTCGTTTATCATTCCGGTGCAGTAATAGAAATATGCACCACGGCGAAGAACCTCTCCGTACATCTCCCACTTCAGGAAGAGCGATTGCCCGTCGGGGCTCTGCGGATAGTCGAAAAGCCTGTCGTTCAGCTGCCCCGTCTCGCACAGGGCAATGTTGTTAAGATAGATGGTTAACCGGTTTGAGCTGGGATGCCTGTCAACAAAACGTATCAGTTCCCTGTATTTTCCGTCGTAAAAAAGCTTCTCGGCAGTAAAATACTCTGAGTACATATTACTGTATCTCAGAGCTGAAGTAATTCCTGCCAGCAAAAATGCCAGAACCACAAAAATTATAGTACTGTAATGCTCAAAACGTCTGAACATCAGCGGTATTCTGATCCTGATACGCGCTATCGCCGGGAGAAGAATAACCGCGGCGGCTACAAAAGGGAACAGAATAAGCGGAGATCCTGTCCCTTCGGGCGACAGGGGGTAGACGAGCATGTCCCTGAAATTCCGGAACATAACGAATTCGCTGAGGAAATATATTAAAATGAAAGTGAAGCCGGTCATTATTATGATCTTTGGCCATTCCTTTCTAAGAGAAAGCATCCCAAGGTGAAGCGAATACATCATTGCAAACATCCACGCGAATCCGCCTGTTGCAAGATACCAGAACGGGAACAGGGCAACAGGGAGCCATCCCCTGAGATAACGCAGCGACAGGTAAAACAAAATCAGCTGAAGAAGTATACCGAGATTATTCTGGATCAGATACTGGTAATTCCCCTGGAGTAAAAGAAAAGCACTTCCGAACAGCAGGGGTACAAGAATGCCTGTTCTCCCGCTCAGCAGGATAATGATCCCGGATATCATCCATATCGAAAGAAAGATTATCAATGATATAAGCAACCCGCTCAATAAAGGAAAATGGAAAAAAGTTGTAACGAAGCGGCTCAGGTACACCAGGAGGGATCCCGGCTGTCTTACAGTTTCGTGGAAATAATCGGCTGTAAAAATGAAAAGGGACTGCTTCTCCTGGTAAAATCCCACATACCAGGCAAAGAATGCAAAAAATACAAATGAAGCCGCAAAGAAGGCAATTAAGGTCAGAATACTCTTTTTTCCGTTTTCCTTTGCTCCGGCATGGTTTAACTCATCTCTCTTCATTGTCGGATTTAATTGTCAGTTCCCGGCCCATTTTGCCTGGAGCGCCTCTCCCCTGGCACTCTCAAGAATCTTCCCGGGGTTCACATCTACTTCAAATGTGGAGAATTCCGGAACGTTGTAACTCTTCAGGAAGCGA
>JAKLIJ010000113.1 GCA_022709665.1 Bacteroidota bacterium | reverse complement strand
GAGCTCTTGTTAAATGATCAATAATCCGGATTTGTGAAAATATAGTCAATAATGGCCCTGATGCGGGATTATCTCCCGCTCAGGTGTTCCATTAATAATGCTATTGCATCTGTCATCTCCGGCATATGCTCAACCAGAACAGCAGGGCATCCGCATGCCCGGAGAAAAGTACTCGACAATCCGAGAAGCAGTTCTGAGCGAAACTCAACAGATTGTGGCCTGTAGCCAAGTTTAAGAAGATTCTCCAGCAGTTTCTGCGGGAAGGCTTCATAGACCGACGGCAGGTCCGGGTCGGGGTGCAGCAGATCAGTACCAACGATCATCCCGTTTGTTTTATCCAGCAGGAGAAGCATAAAAGGAAAATAAGCCTTCTTGACTTTCTCTTTTATCGGAGCAGGCATGAGAACAAGGTCTGCCTGGATGGTCACCCGTGCTGTCTTCAGCAGTGATACTGATTCAATGGTGTCAACATTACATTTCGGCGTATATTTTATACTGAAATTTTTGATATCGGGAGTTTCATACTGACTCTTCCAGACAGGTTTTGAAGGATCACCCGAAGCGACCCTTACGAGGATTTTATCTCCGTCGTTGTCTTTCTTTCGCAGGATATCCGGTTTTGTGAAGGTCTTGAAAATCACTCCTATAGCCTGTTCAAGCATGGCCGGTAACTCCGTCAGGATCTCTTCTCCCGGAAAGGCCGGTATAAATCCCGGTATGATCTCCTCAAGGCTGGGCCATCGGCCTTTGCCTCTGACGGTTACCCCGGATTTTCTTAAGACCTCACGGTCTTCTTTGTCAAGGGCTTCCCTGTCAGTGAAGGATAGTAACAGGTGAGGGACAGTTAGTATTGTGGTTTCGGGAATGGTTTCTGCATTTTCCTGTATGTGGTAAAAGCCGGCAAGTCCTTCAATGCCCCTGTAAGCTGCAACGGCCGTAAACTCGCCGTTGTTTCCCATCACTGAGATGTACCATGTCTGGCCGCTTCCCGGCATCCTGATCCCAAAGACATCAGTTTCATGAAGATACTCCCACGGCTCCATGTTGCATATCAGGTTGGCTGCAAGGAAGATCCGGTTAAGTAACGGGGATTCAGCAACCTTCTTAACGGTTCCGGCTTTTCCTTGTCCTGTTGCCCCGGTTAAGTCCCGTTTTCCTGATAATGGATTTTTCTCGCTGGTGCCCCCGGATCTCTTTTTTTCTGCCGGTGATCTCTTTTTTTCTCCCGTACCCGGCGTTTTGGGCTTTCTTACCTGCTTCAGGATGTGGTTCACTATTTCAGTTGCCGTTACGGGGTCAAGTCCTGATATGCGCGCAGCCTCCGAAATGTCCGGCTCCAGACCCTCATTGATCTGTGGTATTACCAGTTTCAGGAATTCATTTGTCTTTTTGGTGTGATCATCAGAACCCGTATCCGTATCCTTGCGGAACAGATGTTCATATTCGTTGAGTACTATTTTTGTCTTCAGAATAGACTCAGCAGTGGTCACCATCTGCAGGTGCACCTTCAGGTACGGAACATCCTGGACATTGTATCCAAGGGAGTTATATTCCTCCACCAGGCGGCTGAATCCTGACAGTGTCATTGTGTGAAACAACAGGGATTTGTCGGTTTCGTTGAAATATATCTGCGCAAAGTGAGGGTGTTTTCCAAGCTCCCTGTGCGTAAACCGGTAAACTCCTTCGTTGTACTCTGAGATGAATTTTTTCTTCAGCTTTACCGTATCAGGATTCTGCAATTCATACTCTGACATCACAACTATCAGCTCATCATCCTTATAGTAAGTTCTGGGGTAAGCCGAGCCTGATATCAGCAGCATATAGGGCAGGGGATCCTCTTCGATATCGGTCAGCACTCCGTCATAATCCTCTATGGCAGGATTTTTTTCTGTGGAGAAGAAATATACATCATCAGGACCGAAGCATCTGAACTCGCCGATAGGCCCGTAACTCTGCCAGCAGTATCCGTTGAACCCGATAAGATTCAGCCAGAGAAGGATGCTACTCCGGGTCTTCAGGCTGCCTATCGAAGGAGAAAACAGAAGGTACTCCTCCCCGGTAAAAACATCCTTCATGACAAAGAAGTCTCTGGCAGGTTCACCTGTGATTTCTGAAAAACTGAACCGCCATGGAAATGATGCCTGTTCCTCCAGGAATTTCCGCTCCTCACCCGGGAGGCGGTTCAGGGCGGGATTTCTAAGGTACTTGTCAATCAGGCCTCCCTCACGGAAGATTTTATGAGCGATATACTGTGCCTGGAACCTTCCCACCTCAGTCCTTTCGAACAGTGATAGCACGTGCCTGTACTTTGAGAAATGCAGGCTTACTTTCTTCTCAAGATCATGGTGGCGCGCAGCGTAACTGATAAGGAAATCGTCAATTACCCGTTTTGAGATCAGGCTGTTCTTTTCACACTGTTTTCGAAATACGGAGTAATCTGCTTGTCCGGATTTTTCTTTCATGTTGGGATTTATGATCCAGAAATTAATAGGATGGAAGTCGGACGATTAAGTAAATCCGGGCGACACTAATGATTAAATCTGATTCGTGTAATCTCAAGGCCTGCAGGCTCCTGGACATCCCCCTTCTCCTCGGCGGTAATGAATGCCTCGTGGAAATCAAATGGTGTTACTGTTTTCAATCCGGCTTTCCTGGCGTTCCGCACATCCAGCTGACCGGCATTCTTTACCTCTCCTGAAGTGGTCACGATCCATAGCACATAGGTGGTCTTCAAAGGAGCAATCCTGTCAGCAGCTGCAAGATTCTTTGCCGTAAGGTTAATTTCGTAGTTGTTGTTACTGTCGATCTTCTTTGTCATTGATATATCTGCCGCAGGGGCAATATCTGAAACAGGGAAGTGCATCTTCGATGCGCATGATGTAACCATTATCATGATTAACGCAATGGAAACCAGTTTGATTGTTTTCATGATTTTTGGAATATTGTAGTTATAATTAATTACAATATTAGGTAAATAATTGTGTTCGTATTCCGAATTCAAATCTGAGTTTTCACAAAAGTGTGAAAACACATGGAGAATATAGAAGTCGCTAAGAGATAGTTTTTTCTGATTCAGAAACTGTATTTAAGCTTAATGTAGACCATGTCATTGGCACCATACTGACCAAAACGGCCTTCAGTGCCGGTGAAAATATTGGCGCCGGCCTGAATTTCAAACCCGTCAGCCAGGGAGTATGAAATTTTGGGTCTTATCAGGGCATCTTTATTATTAAGCCCCGCGTAAGCGAAAAATTCCAGCCACAATCTTTCCCTGAGGAAATCCTTTTTTGCCAGGAAGGTCATTGTAGTTTCAAACTCGTCATTTCGAATGTCGGTCTCATAGTCTGGTATATACTCCTGGATAAATTGTGCACTCAGCCTGATTCCGGCCAGTGTGTAATCCACTCCGGCCATATAATGCAGATAATCCTTTTCGACAGTTGCGTCAGCCACCGTCGTAGCCTCCGTCTGGAAATATTTCCCGGAATAGTAGCCTCCCTCGCCCCTGAGGACTATGGTGCCCAGGGGCATGCTGAAGCTCATGCCGGCCATCATCAGCCTGTGATGTTCGGGTCTTACTGTCAGCCCGGCAAGCTGCATTGAGACCGGATCAATAATTCTGGTTATATGCATTGCCGGATCATCATTCCAGAAGTATCCGCCCACTATCTCGAAGTCGGCCCTGGAGCCCATGGAGGAAAAGCGGATGAAGAGTTCGCTGTTTTCAAGACTCTTTCTTACCTCTGAAGTAGAGTAGTCGTAGCCAGGTGTAACGGGGAAGGGAAGTACGGGAGACCATATGGAACTCTCCTCCGGCATTCTTGTAGGAGAGAAAACCGGAGCCCATACTGCCTCAAGGGTGTTATTCCCGAAGTAGTAACCTGCTTTCAGGGATGTCACCCCCATCCGTATCTCGTCAAAATCCCTGAGCAGGAACTCACTCAGATCCTTTGGCGATACGATATCGGTAATGAAGACCCCCTCGGCCTTACCCCAGATGATCTGCTGCTTCCCTGCCCTCAGGTTGAAATTGCTGAAATTCAGATCAAGATAAGCCTCACGAAGCCCGAGCTCAAGATCATTGTCGAAGTAATGATACAGGTATGGGTTGACCTTGAAGGCAACTTTTTCACTCTTTTGTTCGAGGACAATGTTGAGTGTATTCTGAAGGATCGAAAAATCATTATCCCCGTTGGCAAGTACCCCCGTATAGTTCCGGACATATCCGGAGATGCTGACGTTTTCCTGCGCCATAGCCTGAAAGGCCAATGTGCTGAAAACCAGCACAAGCAACAACCTTGTCTGTTTCATATTCATGATTTTCTTCGTTAAATACCAAGGGTCATGCTGCGCTCAGTAAACTTGCTGTCCGGAATACCCTTGTTCTTCTGAACCTCAGTGAATTTTATGACTGTTGTGTGATCTTTCTGCACATTATGCATCTTAGTCTCGAGGATAGTCCAGAAGCCGTCAACTTTTTCAAACTTTTGAATAGAGAGAATCTTAAGAAGCACATTGCTGTCATCATAGAACTCTCTTTTCAGTCCGAGGAAGTTGTCTTTCATAACCCAGGTGATTGTTCTGGAATACATATAATCCCCATCCCTGGGTGTGCTCTCAATGACGAAGCAGCCCTTGCCTTCAAGAGTCTCTTCACGCAGCAGCTTGTGGTTATCCATATCAGGATGCCTGTCGCCCAGATCATCATAGGTGAAGTCGGAACCCATGAAATAATCGCTCTTACCGTCACTGGAGATACGCTTGGTCCTCTTCAGTGCCGGAAGGTAGATCCACTGGTCATCTGCACGGCCGTCGGAATAGCTCCAGTTCATGAATGAGGTGTTTTTTACATCCGCAGGAGTGACGAAGAACATTATTTTCTTTTCCGTTGCGCCGTCATCCTTTATAAACTGTTTAAGTGTGCGGATGCGCTGTTCACCCCGGCTGTTCGAAAGGGTCATTGTCATACTGCCCTGGGTGTCTTCACCTGTCGGGTTGTTGTAAACCTTTTCCATTATCTGACTGCCTGTAAGCTGCCCCATTGACAGAGGGATAAAAGCAAACAGCGACAGAGATGTCATAATCAGAAATAGTCCTTTTGTTTTCATGTTATTACCTTTTTAATATTAGTTTGAATTCTGTTTTTGTTTTTTGACTTTCAATTTTGTCTCTTTTTTCTTGACAAAGAGATTATAGCTGAATACCAGTATCATCATGATTGTCAGGGTTCCCAGCAGGCTGGTAAACATGTTGAGCGACACGAGGGCGCCAAGAGCCCGGTTTGGCGGGAACACTGAAAAAATAAGGACCAGGAAGCCTGAGATAACCACTATGGCGTTGAACATTATTGCCTTCCCGGTCTGGTTCATCGTTCGGTAGATGGCTGTCACCTTCAACTTGCTTTGCCGCAGGTTCAGCTTATAGTATTGCAGGAAATGAATCGCATAATCAATCCCGATACCTATAGCAATACTTGAAAGCAAAGCGGTGGTGGTGCTCAAAGGGATATTAAAAAGCCCCATTATTCCAAAGCTCAGGATTGCTGTAATCAGAATAGGGACGGACCCTATCAGTCCGGCCTTTACACTCTTGAACATGATGATAAGCAGAACAAGAACGGTCAGGAGTGAGATTAGAAGACTTTTTATCTGTCCCTGTAGAATGAGGTCGCTGAAAACGAGTGCCTTGTACCCTGAGCCGGCATAGTTAAGGGTTATGCCCCGTTCGTTGAGCCTTTTTTCATACTGTTTTATTACCTCCAGTGCCTCATCGATTGTTTTTGAATCGTCTCCCTTTAGCTGGAAGGTGAGGTTGGTCCTGTTGTAATCATAATTGATCACCTTCAGAAGGTTTTCCGGATCACCTGACATTTCGTAAAGCAGCAGGTACTGGGCAACCATCTCATCGTCAGAAGGAATTGCATAGAACTCATCCCGGTCTGCATTCATGACCTTATTCATTCGCTTGAGGTAATCGGCCAGGGAGAATGAGTTGCCCACCAAAGGCAGCTTTTCTGTCTCATTCTGAATCTCATCCATTATCAGAAGGTTCTCCGGCTGTTTGAAGGCATCCGGCTGGTTGCTTTCAAGTATCACGTTCAGGGTTGACGTACCCCCGAACTTGCTGTTCACGAACGCATCTGTAAGTGTGATCTCACTCTCCTTTTCAAACTTGTCAAGGAAGCTGGAATTGATCCAAACCTTTGTGATGCCCACGAGCGAGATTATTAGGAGGGCTCCCACTATTCCGTAAACCCACCATCTGTTCAGCAATAGACGGTTTGAGATGAACCGGAATGCCCGGCCACCACCAATATTCTTTACATCTGTCTTTTGGGCTTTATACCTGTAGCCGAAGAGCAGCACGGCAGCCGGCAACAGTGTCAGTGCCAGCACCCAGGCTGAAAAGATCCCGAAGGCAGTAAAAATCCCGAAGTATTTGATGGGATAAACCTGTGAGGATAAAAGCGACAGGAACCCGATGACGGTTGTGAATGCAGCCATCGAAAGAGGAACGAAAAGTATTTTCACAGTGTATTGCAAAGCTGGCAGAGGAGGTGTTCCGGGATGCTCCTGGTAATACCTGTTGAGATGATTATAGAAATAGATTCCGTATGCCACTCCTATTGCTATCAGCATTACCGGTATCAT
>JAKLIJ010000112.1 GCA_022709665.1 Bacteroidota bacterium | reverse complement strand
GATTCCTCCAGACACGTCCGTTATAAAGAGCCTGAATATCAACAGTATCTCCCGGCATCGCCTCTGCTGCGGTAAGCCCGGGACTTCCGGTTAAAAACATGCCGGCCAGCAAAAGAACATGGAATATGAATTTCATTATTCAGACACTTCGATGAAAATGATTGACGAAAATAATAAATGAGAAAGTCAATAACAACACAAAAGCTCATAATATCACAGGGAGAATAAAAAAAAGAAAACCGCCCCGGGTAAGGAGTAAACATACCACAGAAAAGGCGCCACACAACATTTGCAACCCCGGAAGGAATGACTGTCAAAAGCCCGGACGGAATCCGGGTTACTGTATCTCCTGAATATCAAGCAAGGCCCTGTCGTTCTTTCTTCCCTGAAGTATCCGCGTATAATCAAGGGCCTTCCTTGTCTTGTGATCTTCCCATGCCTTCGCAGCAAGATTCATGGCATTATCTATATCCCCGTTGATCTCCGAAAGGATGGCCATGTTGTACCACGCCCTTCCTGCTATTTTCGACTTCGGGTTTCCGGTCTCTTTCTCCCAATAGGTTCCTGCTTCATCCCATTTGCCCGTCTGGGCTTTCCGCTTCGCTATCTTAAAATTATCAGTCCCCTTTACAAAATAATCCCTGGTCACTTTAAGCCTGTAGGGCAGTATCCTTTCCGCGTAGGTGCGTCCTGCATTACGGCTCACTTCCCTTATAGCGTTCTTCCTGTCCTTCAGGGCTTCCCCTGCAGCCAGCAGACTTATTCCTTTTGCGGTAAAGGCAAGCGATTCGGAAAAGCTGAATTCATCGAGGATGCCGGCTTCAGCAGGATAGTAAATTCTCCACCCGGTCCTGATAATTGTCTCCATGGTTACCTGGAACCCGAGGAAAGGAATGTTCCCGAGAGCAGTTTCGACACTTCCGCCTGAGCTTGTTGAGATCCGGGTGTCTGTGTCAAACCTCTCGAGAGCAAAAAGTGCATCAACACCTTTGACCCTGCAGATACTGTCAGCAATCCTGTTTGAAAGAGGGGGAGGAAGGATGCCGACCCGCGAGGATCTGAAGTCGATATCCCTGAGCAAAAGCACCTCCGTGAAACGGTCATTGTTCATTAACTCTTCAGCAACGCCTGTAATGCTTTCCCATGCTCCGTCACGGTCGAGGTCCGTGCCCTCGAGAGAAAGCACCCTGTCGAAAGCATCCAGGGTTTTCGTTTCATCAGTCGGTATGCTGCGGTTTATGATTCCCGCTTTCTTTATCTCAGGCAACATGGTTACCGGAGCAGGCTGTAAGACGTTTATGTACAACTGGTTAGTCTTACAGGAAGCTGCCAGCAGGACAATAAGAACTAATCCCGGGAATCTTTTCATTGCTATTGTTTTTGAATGGACAAAAACATATAACGGTGAAAAGGTATTATTCTTCAGTTCCTGCACTTAATAATTTTATTTTCCGTAAAGCCGCCGTGGTGTGCCATGAACAAATGCCGAAAGGCTTCGACAGCTCGACCTCCGGCCTGATTGAAATCATGTTATCACCGATGGCAAAGTCGACCGCAACTTCATCATCTATCAGTACAAGGATTTTTCCATCAGCTACCTTGAGCCGGATATTGTACCAGCGGTTCTTTTCAAACTGCATAAGTGTTGTCGTCTCATTCTCCGAGGCATCCATTCCGTTAATGCTGCTCAATCCCACAACAGTTCCTCCCCAGCCGCCGACTATCAGTGTGCAGGGATCCTTTCCCACGGGAAATGTCATTCCGCAGAAAAAATCGGTCCCGTCAACCCTCATTGCCTCCAGGCTGACTTCATAGTTGTCAACTGGAAACTCTTCATTCCAGGTTATCCCAGTGCAGCCATCCCCCATCCCCAGAATTACAGAGCCATCAGATACAGAAACCGGACCCTGTGGTCCGAAGTTGGTTACCTCCCAGCCCGAGAGCGATTTCCCGTCGAAGAGCCAGCCTTCTTCCCGTGGATACAGATGCTCTTCCTTCGACGTACTCTTCGTCTCCTTCGATCTGCAGCTGTCTGATGCTGTCAGAAGGATCAAAATGCAAATTACCGATATTGTTTTCAAAAGTAAAAATGTTGATGTGTTGTGAATTACCGATTTTTTATAAAATTAGCAAATTCTGTAAATTTTGATAATTTTGAAATGTCAATTCAAAGCCATGGATTACAACTGGGTCCTTGAATACAAGATCAAAATCAACAGGTCGGGACTCTGCTGATCATCTCCCGGGATTTCTCCCATTCCCATATATTCTTCTTGTGATATGATTATGATATTATAATGATATCAATATTATATCAAAATGATATAAACAGACTCAATTAAAAGATAAATACAACTATGGACAAACTTATTATAACAGGCAGCAACCTTACCGTCAATGATGTAGTGAATGTGGCCCGCCACGGACAGAAAGTTGAACTCCATCCCGATGCCAGGAAAAGGATCAACGAGTGCCGCGCGATGCTTGAAAAAAAGATTACGGCTCATGAAATAATGTACGGAGTGAACACCGGGATTGGCGAGTTCTCGGAGATAGTGCTTAACGACGACCAGATAAAGGATTTCCAGAAGTACCTGGTTTACAATCATGCAGCCGGGATTGGTGATCCGGCCTCGTTTGAAACAGTCAGGGGAGCCATGCTGGGCAGGATAAACGTTCATGCGCACGGCAACTCGGGCAACAGGCTTGAGATCACAGAAACCCTTGTTGAGATGCTTAACAGGGGAGTGACACCCTTTGTTTGCCAGAAAGGGTCGGTGGGCGCTTCGGGCGATCTTGCCCCGATGTCGCAGATAGCTCTTCTTCTGATGGGCGAAGGCAAGGCATATTACAACGGGAAACTTATGGAGGGCGCCGAGGCCATGAAGGAGGCCGGAATTGCGGTTCCCGGACTTCAGGCCCGCGACGGGCTGGCTGCCATCAACGGATCGAACATACTGACCGCCATGAGCGCCATCTGGCTGGTCGACGCCAACAACTGGCTCAAGCAGGCCGAGATAGCTGCTTCCATGTCGCTCGAGGCTCTTAAGGCAAACATGAAGCCCTACACTCCTTTGCTCCACGAAGTGAGAGGTTTCAAGGGAGCGGTAAGAAGCGCCAGGGCGATCAACAAATGCATTACGGGCGGAGATCTTAAGGAAGGAAGGGTAAAATCGAAGGTTCAGGATGCCTATTCCATGAGATCGACACCGCAGGTAATAGGAGCTGCTCACGACATGCTTGCCTATGCCCGTTCGCAGGTCGAAATCGAACTTAACGGCGTAGGCGATAATCCCATCTTCTTTCCTGACAAGAACATTCAGCTTTCCGGAGCAAATTTCCAGGGTTCTCCCGTATCCGTTCCGATGGACATGGCAGGGGCCTGCATTACAATGGTAAGCGTGATGTCGGAAAGAAGGATGAACAGGCTCAACAACCAGGCCCTCAGCGTTGGACTTCCGGATTTTCTTACAAAGGGAGCCGGGATGTTCTCGGGCATGATGCTCAGCCAGTACACGGCAGATACCCTTATCGTCGAACAGCGCATTCTTTCGGTTCCGGCTTCAATTCAATCCATTCCGGCAGCAGCCGACCAGGAAGACTTCGTTTCAATGGGGATGAACACTTCAATTAAGAATAACCAGATACTCGACTGCGCCTACGGGATCCTCGGCATAGAATTTATGGCTGCCGCCCAGGCGCTCGACTTCAGGAAGGAAGAGTACAGTTTCGGAGCAGGCGTTCAGAAAGCCAAGGATGTAATCAGAAAACATGTCGATTTCCTGGATATCGACAGGCCCCTGTATCCCGATCACACCAGGATGAAAGAGCTTGTCAGGTCGTGCGAAATACTTCACGAAGTTGAGAAAGTAACAGGGTCTCTTGAATAAAAACAGGTATATTTGTATAAACCTATCCTGATTATGAAACCCACATGTAACAAATCTAACATGTATGTAAATAGTTTTTAATCATGTGGGTTCCCTGTCTGCCGACAGGCAGGCATCAGACCATTAAATTCAAATACACATACTGATGAAAAAAATCATTATGCTTTTTATGATCATTGCCGCCGGCTGCTCACCGCAGAAGAAGGGCGAAGAAAAAGGCGGAGCAGCCTTACTGCCTGTCAGCGAAGCAACAATAACATCCATTCTCGACAGTGTCGCGGCTGAAAAACCGGGAGCCGACATAAAGCTTCTTGAAAAAGGCTTAAGGCATGCTGCCTCGCTGTGGAGGCAGGAAGACGGAACCGCTGCTGAATTCTCAGCTTTTGTAAAGAACAACTACATAGCTGATCCTGTGAAGCGCAAACAGGTCTTCGTCAAGATCAGCAACTTCCTCGAATCGCTTTCAGGCAATTTCAACGAGGTTACGCTCGACCTGAGGAAGAACCTCGATGAAGCCACCGGCGAGATCGATGATGTAGACAGAATGTTCGGAACATATTCTCCGGGATCTCACCTGTCGGACGATTTCTATTCAAACAAGATCGCCTTTTACATCGCGCTCAATTTCCCTTATTACTCTCTTGAGGAAAAAGAGGCTTCAGGCCCTTCATGGAGCCGCGAGGAATGGGCTATGGCACGTCTGGGCGACATGTTCGTGTCAAGGGTGCCTGCCGAAATCAGCCAGGCAATGAGCCTTGCCACCGGAAACGCCGAGATGTACATTGCCGAATACAACATCTGCATGGGGAAACTCAGAACCGACGACGGCCGCCAGATCTTCCCCGACGACATGGTACTGCTGTCGCACTGGAACCTCAGGGATGAAATCAAGTCCAACTATGCAGCCGGAGAAAAAGGCGCAGAAAAACAGGAAATGATCTATAAGGTAATGGAGCGCATTATCCGTCAGGAAATACCGAAGACGGTAATAAACAACCCGGAATATGAATGGGCTCCGTTCGCAAACAAGGTTACAAAGGGAGGAACTCCGGCAGCAGCAGATCCGGAACCAGACACCCGTTATGAGCATGTCCTGAATATATTCAAAGGCCATAAGGCTGCAGATCAGTACAATCCTGAGATGAATACTGCGATCCTCAGGAAGTTCTCAGCTGAGATGGAAATCTCACAGGAAGAGATAGAGGCTCTTTTCGATTCATACCTGAGCTCACCTGAACTTGCAAAAATCGGAAAGATGATAAGCGAAAGGCTCGGAAGGGAACTAAAGCCTTATGACATCTGGTATGACGGCTTCAAGGCCAGGAACAACTTTCCCGAAGACAAGCTCACGGAGAAGACCTCGGCCCTTTATCCCAGTCCGGCCGCATTCAGGGAACAGATGCCGGTGATGCTTAAAAATCTCGGGTGGACACCTGACCGCGCAAAATATATTGCCGACAAGATTGTCGTCGATCCGGCCAGAGGCTCGGGGCATGCCTGGGGCGCTGCAATGAGGGGAGCCAGCTCCCATCTGAGAACCAGGGTATCAGAGAAGGGAATGGACTACAAAGGTTACAACATCGCCGTTCATGAGTTCGGGCACAATGTGGAACAAACCATTTCTCTCTATGATGTTGACTATTACACAATGTCGGGTGTCCCGAACACCGCTGTCACAGAAGCTCTTGCGTTTGTCTTTCAAAAACGCGACCTCGACCTGCTCGGAATAAAAGCGAATGATCCGGAAAATGAAAAGATGGAGGTCCTTGATGCAGCCTGGTCGCTGGTTGAAATAATGGGTGTGGGAATGACCGAAATGCTTACCTGGCTTTGGCTTTATGAAAATCCGGAAGCAACCCCCGCCCAGCTTAAGGAAAAGACTATAGAGTTTGCAACCGGGACCTGGAACAAGTACTTCGCTCCGATAACAGGAGTTAAGGACTCTCCTGTGCTTGCAATTTATTCTCACATGATCGAGGTGCCACTGTACCTGCCCAACTATTCATACGGCCACATTGTACAGTTCCAGATAGAGAAATACCTGAAGGACAAAAAGCTGGCCCCTGAAGTCGACCGTATGTTCTCACAGGGTAAGCTCACCCCCCAGCAATGGATGATGGGAGCAGTCGGCTCAAAAATTTCGACAGAACCTATTCTTGCCTCGTTGAGAGAGGTGTTGAAATAATAAAAAATGAATGTCGGTAATCATAAATAAGAGATTGCCATGATTATTTTAATAATTTTATAATTATAATAAACAATATGTTATCCTTAATTTAATTGACCCCCTTTCCCGTTTCCCCCAAGGGGGAAAGGCTTCCCGCTCCGTCCCCCCTGGGGGAAGGCTGGGGAAGGGGGTATTGATAAGAGTAATTATTAATTATCGCCGATAGTCATTTAATAAAAATTTCATATTCACTGCCCAACCTGACAGTGCTATTAAATTTAAGCAATAATAAAACCAGATAATATGAAAATCAGGATCGAAGATTATCCGACATTCAACAAGGAATGGGACAAGGATAAGACAGAGGACAAGACAAAGAAGATTCTCAAAAAGATCGGAGAGCTTCAGAACAAGATGTATGCCCAGAACAAATTCAGCCTGCTTATAGTATTACAGGGTACGGATGCTTCAGGCAAGGACGGGGTTACCAAAGCCCTGGTAAAATACTGCAATCCGCTGGGAATAAAGATCCACAGCTTCAAAAAACCGACCGAAGAGGAATATGCCCATGATTTCCTGTGGAGGGTTCACAATGCGGCTCCCCGGAAAGGAGAAATGAAAATATTCATAAGGTCACATTATGAGGATATCCTCGTTCCTTCGGTAGAAAAATACATTCCT
>JAKLIJ010000111.1 GCA_022709665.1 Bacteroidota bacterium | reverse complement strand
GATGCAGTTGGTTGTGCCGTTGTTTGAGAGGCACTCTGCCGGATTGTCGGCACCAGGGAATTCCTCTCCTGAAGACTGGGCCTCCCTGTTTCTGAGCATGCTTCGCGGGACCGACAGGCTGCTGACAAAGACGGACGGCCTCAGTGAAGCCATCCGTCTCTCGTTAATGTCCGCGTGGATGATCAGCTCAGCGAGCGGTACTTCTTCATGATATCCCCTGAATTCATCATGAAATCAATATACTGCGCACGGGTATAGGCAAACTTATTCTCGGACTTCTTCCGTGACAGCTTTCCACGGAAGCTGTCAATGTTGCTGTAACCACGGTTATCCATCCATTTGCCTACCTCTTCTGTAATCGACTTAACCACATCTTCACCGTTACGGTAGAGGGTACTCACAACCTGAACGGCATCAGCCCCTGCGAGGAGCATCTTTATGACGTCATTGGCCGAATAGATGCCGGTGGAGGTGCAGACAGAGGCTTTAACGTTGCCGTGAAGCATGCCGGTGAACCGCAGAGGCAGCCTGTTGTCTTCACTGCTGCTCAGATTGGCTGGCATAGTATGTTTTTCAGTATGGATGTCAATATCCGGCTGAAGGAGCCTGTTGAATATCACTATGGCATCTGCGCCGGCTTTGTCCAGCTCATTTATGAAAGCAATTGCATTCGTGTAGTAGGATGTGAGTTTGACTGCAACAGGGATTTTTACCGCAGCCTTCACCTTGCGGAGTGTCTCAACCTGCCTCCGCTCAATGGCGCCATTGTCACCGCTGGCCTCTTCGGGAATTGAGTAGAAGTTCAGTTCGAGCCCTGCAACACCTGTTTCAGCGGCTTTGACGGCATACTCCACCCATACCTCGTCAGTTACGGCATTAAGACTGGCGAAAAGAGGTATTGAAATGGCCTCGCGGGCCTTCTTAAGATGAAGCAGATAATCATCGGGTGACTCTGGAACCGTCTGGGAGTTGGGGAAGAGTGTCACCTGCTCGGCGTGACGGTGTTCGTACTCAGTCTTACGCTCAAAGAGTTCAAGGTTCTCAAGTTGTACCTGCTCTTCAAAAAGCGATTTGTAGACGATGGCTGCTACGCCTGCTTCCTCCAGTTTGCGGAGCTTGTGGATGTCTGTCGACAGGTTGCTGGCACCTGCGATTATGGGGCTTTTCAGTTCGATGCCCATGTAACGTGTTCTCAGATCTGCCATGAGGTAATTTTTTTATGTATAACACCAAGTTAAACAAAAAGTTCGTCACCCCAATGTTAAAACGTATCCGGGGAAGTTGATTCAGTTTCTAATGCAATTAATGTTTCGTTGCTGCTCTGCCAACAGGACCGGAAAAAGAAAACGGCCGGGAATGCCGGCCGCTTCGCTTTGCGCTGCTGACAGTTATTTTGCCTGTGTGAACTGACCCTTGGTCACCCAGTTCACGACCTCGTCGGAAAGGGGTTTCACCGCAGGCTTAAGGAATCCAACCAGTTTGCCGTTCTCGTCGATGAGATATTTCTGGAAGTTCCATGATACCTCCGAGTCGAGGACACCGTTAGCACTTTTGCTTGTAAGCCATTTATAAAGCGGGTGCATATCATCACCCTTCACCGAGATTTTCGACATCATCGGGAATGTCACCCCGAACTTGCTGTCGCAGAATTCTTTAATCTCATCATTGGTTCCGGGTTCCTGGCCGTTGAAGTTGTTTGCCGGGAATCCTATGATTACAAGTTTCTGTTTGTATGCCTTGTTAAGCAGCTCGAGGTCCTTGTACTGCGGTGTATGTCCGCATTTTGATGCGGTATTTACTATCATCACCTTTTTACCTTTCAGGTCAGCGAGGCTGAACTGCTGTCCGTCAATGGTTTCGACGGTAAAGTCGTAAATCGATTTCTGGGACAGGGCCGGTGCCAGTATAAGTGCCATAAGGGTTGCGACGGTTAAAAGTCTTCTTTTCATTTCTCAAGTTATTTATGTGGTTATTAACAAACCTGGTGCCAAATAGTTTTCAGATTGCATTTATGGCAATTCATGGGTGAATATACGAAAATCTTTCTAATTTTGCATCCTCAATTCGGGGTATAGCGCAGCCCGGTTAGCGCATCTGGTTTGGGACCAGAGGGCCGCAGGTTCGAATCCTGCTACCCCGACAGAAGAAAAAGCCTGACCCGCCGTAAGGCGGAGCGGGCTTTAATTTTTATGAGCGACGAGAGCTTGCTTTCGGAAGCGAAGCAAAAATTAAAGTCCGTAAGCTCGCGAAGCGAGCAACAGGCTTTTTCTTATAGTCACCCCCCGAATCAGGATCACGAGCCTGACACCAGGGTGTCAGGCGAGTAATCACCTCTTCCTATACGACATCGGGCGCCAGGCTTTTTCTTATAGTCACCCCCCCGAATCAGGATCACGAGCCTGACACCCTGGTGTCAGGCGAGTAATCACAACTTCTCCCCTACTCGTACCTTAACGCCTCAACCGGGTTTCTGTTGGCGAACCGGTAGTAATTTGCAGCAGCAACCACTGCAACTGAAAGCAGGACTGCCAGGCTGCACAGGACGAACAAACCCCAGTGCAGCGGCACCTTTACGGCAAAATTCTGCATCCATTTGTTAACCGTAAACCATACCCCGATCATTCCGGCAAGAACAGAAGGAATGGCAATGTATTCAAGCTCGAGAATAAAAACCTTCAGAATATCCGGAGTGTTGGCGCCGCTTATCTTTCTTATGGCCAGTTCTTTCTGATGCCTGCCGGCCTCGCTCGTTGTATACCCCAGCAAACCGATAACCAGGATGACAAGAATGACTGCATTACCGGCCATCAATGCATTCCTGAAGCCCTTCTCAGCATTGTATTTATTCTGGAGATCCTCCTCAAGGCTGCTTACCGTGGCATCTTTCTGAGGCATACCCAGGTTCATGACATCCGCAATCTTCTTTTTCATACCGGCTTCCGACCCCTCACGCACTTTTACAAGTATTAGAAATGAAGAAGAAGGTTTGTCGATTTTTAATTGCACAAATTTCTCTTCAGGCAGGTAGAAAAAAACCGAAGGCCGTGAATCAGGATCTGCTATTGAATTAATAATGAAATCAGGAAAGACACCACAAACAGTTGTTGATCCATGTTCGGTTATATCGATTTGCTTTCCTGCAACCCCATCGGTCCAGCCATTATTCATCTTCAGCAGCTCTGATCCCTTTTCACTGATAATAACATCATTTACTGCGGCATTGCCGGGCGAGAAATTTTGTCCGGCCGATACCCTGATTCCCAGAATTGACAGGAAATTCTCGTCTGCCTGGTAAAAATCTGCGACATTAAACAACTCACTTTGCCCGTCCTGTGATCTTACATTATTTCCGGACGCACCGTTCAGAGGCAGACTGTAACCCAGACCGACCTTTTCCACTTCAGGCATAGCCCTTAACTCATTCAGGACGGTCGAAAGCTTGCTTCCGTCCATTCCGATTGTCGATCCGTGATATACACCATCTACCATGTACCCGTGATCTGCGTTCTTCATCCTGCCGAATTGCATGGTAACAAAGATCATCAGAGTAAGGATGAACGAAGCGCCTATAAACTGAATGGAGAGCAAAGCCAGTTTCCATCTGTTGTTTTTCTGCCTGTACGTACGGAATACGGTTGCCACCGGTATTCGCGAAAAAAACCTTCCCGGGAGCCATCCGGTGATAATTACAAGCAAGGTAACCATGGCAAGCAATGGCACTATAACATAAGGATTGAGCACAGCAGCAATACTATGCCCGAGCTGGGATTCGATCATCGGCTTCAATGCAGCAATGATCAGTACAGCTCCTGCCATCGATATCAAGAAAAGTATCAGGGTTTCGATGAAGACAATGAGCTGCAATTTTTCAGCCTGTGCACCGAAGGTCTTATGGATGGCTGATGACCTGGCCCTGGTTACAAGTGCGCTCAGGGTCAGCAGAATATAATTCATCAGCGAAACGAAGAGCACGGCAAATGCAATGGTGCTGAGAATGACAATCATATCCTTCACATTGCCTGAATAAATTCTCCTGATTGGTAAAAACGAATACTTCAGAACGCTGCCTCCATGCTCCTCTTCCAGCCTTACAATATCCTGGTGCACCTCCTGCATCTTCCGTACGGCCGGAGCAAGACTTTCAGGGCTGATTCCTGGCTCAAGCTTCACACAGGTATAATACCTGTCATTCCCCATCCAGTTATCAGTTCCGTCCCAGGTAAAATGCTTTGTTGAAACCATCGAGATGAGTATATCATACTGATAGTTGGTATTCTCAGGCAAGCTCCTGAATACCCCGTCAACAGTCAGCTTACTGTCAGGATACCTCTTCAGGGTGATCACCTTCCCGATTACCTCTCCGCCAATAGCCCCGGCGATTTTCTCTGAGACCATACAGGAGAGAGGGGTTTTCAGGATCTCATTCGGGTTTCCTCTGACAACGCGGCGGGGAAGAACATCAAAAAGAAATTCGTCGCTCAGCGAAACTTCTGCCTCATAGCTGTTGAGTTCTTCCGTGTAGAAAACATTTGTGCCGAGAGAATTCAGACGGCAGGCAGCTTCAATACCGGGGACCTCAGCCTTCAGCCCCGGGCCGATGGCACCACTGACCCTCGGGTAGCTCATCAGTTTTTCCGACGACTTATCCGGCTTGAAATTTTCATGAACAACATAGATTCGTTCGGCATCCGGATAGAAGCTGTCGTAACTGTAATAATACAATACTTCGGTCAGGAGCAAAATGCCAAAAGCCAGTCCGGCAGAAAGTGATATGATACGGGTGATAGTATGTTCTCCCCTTCGGAATAACGGTCGAAATGCAAGCTTGAATGTATTCATGAGGATTATTTGATCAAGTCCCTATGAAAACAGACTTGGAAAATACAAAATCGTTGCACTCCTGTCAGAAAAAATGGACGCTTTACTCACCTCCGATATTTTTGGTTATCTTTCGCTAAGAGAAGAGAATTGGATCAATAATACACAAAGCTTAATACACAATGAACAATCTATTCAGAGGCTTAATTGCAGGGATCGGAGCCTGGAAATTAGGTGGCGGCTGCCTGGGCACCATAGTGGTTTTCATAATTATCTGGCTTGTGCTTGGGCAATGCAGCTGATTATGCTGCTGCAACCAACCTCCTTGTCTGCCTGAAGGGATTTCAACTATCTTGTTGATGCATCTTTTAAATATTATTTACATTTTGAATTATCTTCCATCCTGAATCGGACAATTTTTTAATTTAATATATTCCTGATATTGAATCATCTGTCAGATCAGATCGATTTCTTTTCCTATCATTAATATCTGTTTTTGTTCAATTTATTTATCCCTTTATTGAACATTAATCAGATCGGCTTGTTCTGTATATGTAACAAACAAAATATAATGAAATGAAAAAGATAAGCTTACTCTTAATTGCTCTGGTATCATCATTCAGCGCTTTCAGCCAGGGGAAAGACGTAGTTGACATTGCTGTCGGATCAACAGATCACACAACACTTGTAGCAGCCGTGAAAGCTGCCGATTTGGTTGCAACTCTCAAGAGCGAAGGTCCGTTCACAGTATTTGCGCCGACGAACGCTGCTTTCGACAAACTTCCCGAAGGAACTGTTGCGAGCCTCCTTAAGCCTGAAAACAAGGCTCAGCTGGCTAAAATCCTGACCTATCATGTTGTCAGCGGAAATCTTGATGCGTCTGCAGTACTTGACGCGATAAAAAAAGGTGACGGCAAAGTCGTACTGACAACTGTCAGCGGTGGCAAACTTACTGCCTCTCTCGATATGGGGAAGGTCAAGTTAACTGACGAAGCAGGCAATTCAGCCTTCGTAACTGCCGCGGATCTGAAAGGAACCAACGGAGTCATTCATGTAATTGACTCAGTGGTCCTTCCCAAATAATCAGTGTCACTAAAACCTCTAAAAGAAAGCTCTCTGTATCAACAGACAGCTTTTTTTTATGTCTTGTTGCACCCGGTCAGACTGTACTGAAGACCAGGGCACATATTGACAGAATTAGAAATACAGATAATCAAAATGTTGGAATTATCTTAATTATATTGGATTGATTAATACCGGTAAAATGGAAAACTCAAAAAATTTAAGATCACTTGGGCAGACTGACATAATGGTGACTCCTATCGGCCTGGGCACCTGGCAGTTCAGCAATCAGAAAAATATGGCGGGAAAATTCTGGCCTTCTCTTGAAGACAACCTGGTCGACCGGATCGTTGCGCTTTCACTTGCCGGCGGCATCAATTGGTTTGATACGGCCGAAGTATATGGCGGTGGCGAATCAGAGAAAGCTCTTTCAAGAGCGCTCGGGACAGCAGGCAGGAAACCGGGTGAGGTAATTGTGGCTACAAAATGGTGGCCCATGTTTCGCTTCGCTTCGAACATCGGAAAAACGATAGACCAGCGCCTTAAACTGCTTGATCCATATCCGATCGACCTCTACCAGGTGCATCAGCCATGGAGTTTTTCAGCAGAAACCGATGAAATGAATCAGATGGCTGAACTCGTTAACAGAAAACTGATCAAAGCCGTTGGGGTCAGCAATTTCAATGCCCTCAAAATGGAAAACTCATGGAAAACCCTTCAGAAATCGGGCATTCCACTGGCCTCAAACCAGGTGAGATACAGTCTCCTCGACCGGAAGATTGAATCAAACGGAGTGATGGACCTTGCCAGGAAACTGGGTATTACAATCATTGCATTCTCACCCCTGTCCCAGGGACTGGTT
>JAKLIJ010000110.1 GCA_022709665.1 Bacteroidota bacterium | reverse complement strand
TTCCCTTACAAAGAACAACCAGCCGCTTTTCGTGGTTGACGGTATTCCGATCGATAACTCTGACTACTCTTATGGCGCAACAGGTGCGGGAGGTTATGACCTCGGTAACCTTGCATCCGACATCAACCCCGACGATATTGAATCAATGACGGTTCTGAAGGGAGCAAGCGCTTCAGCCCTTTATGGGTCAAGAGCTGCCAACGGTGTCGTAATGGTAACAACCAAAAAAGGAAGAACCACTGCTGAAAAGGCCTTCGGAGTTTCAGTCAACTCAAGCGTAAGCTTCGAGGAAGCCAAGTATTATCCGAAATATCAGAAACTCTATGGCGGTGGCTATGGAGGTTTCAATGAGATTGAGATCAACGGCCAGACCTACAACTATCCGTCGTACGAAATCGACGAAAGCTGGGGCCCCAAGCTTGATCCGTCTGTAATGGTGCTTCCCTGGAATGCATTCGATGAATATGATACTGAGAACTATCTTAAGGAAGTACCATGGGTATATCCTGAGAACGATTACACCTATTTCTTCAACAGGGGTGTAAACTATACAAACAACATTGCTGTCAATGCAAGCAACAGCAGGGGAGGCCTCCGTGCTTCTTTCACCAACATGGATGTAAAAGGGATTTATCCAAACAGCACACTTAAAAAGAATACGGTTAACCTCAGCGGCAACATCAATGTAAACAAGTCACTGGATGTCTGGATCAATGCAAACTATGTTCAGAACGTTGCTGTCGGTCGTCCCGAAACAGGCTACGGCGACAGGAACCCTGTTCAGAAGATGTGGCAGTGGATCCATTCCAATGTCGACTACAAGGATCTTGAGGATTATAAAACTCCTGCAGGAAACCAGAGAACCTGGAACAGGAACTGGTACGACGATCCTTCACCTGCCTATACCGACAATCCATACTGGTCGAGCTATGAGAACTATGAAAATGACAGGCGCGACCGCTTCTACGGCAACTATGGCGCTGACCTCAAAATCACTCCATGGCTTAAACTTACCGGAAGAATGGGTATTGACTATTATAAGCTCCTTACAGAGGAGAGAATGGCAATCGGCTCACAGGCTACTTCGGAGTACTATAAGAGCGTTTATACCAATAACGATGTAAACAGCGAATTCTTCTTCACAGTCGACAAAAGATTCGGCGGTGATATGTTCGGCCTGACAGCTCTTTTCGGTGGTAACCGTCTTGACAGGAAATACTACAGGGATGGAGGTATCTCAATCGGCGGACTACTGGTCCCCGGCCTTTATAACCTATCCAATTCCTTCAACAAACCAAACGTATATGACTATCAGTCATGGAAGAGGATCAACAGCCTCTATGCCAACGCAAGCTTCGATTATAACCGCACAGTTTTCCTTGAACTTACCGGCCGTAATGACTGGTCTTCCACTCTGCCTGAGGGGAACCGCTCTTATTTCTATCCTTCAGCAACCCTCAGTTTTGTCCTTTCTGAACTTGGCGGACTCAAGGGTAACAACGTCATTTCTTTCGCCAAACTGCGTGGAGGCGTCGCCCAGGTTGGTAACGATACCGGACCTTATGACCTGCTGAACTATATCAGTGTCAATCCGTCGTTCCTGGCCAGTGACCTTATTCTTCACCCCAGAATGGGATTCTCAAATACACTTGCAAACCCTGATCTGAAGCCCGAAAAAACCAATTCATGGGAAGTTGGAGCTGAATTCAAATTCTTCCAGGACAGGATCAACCTCGACGTATCATACTACTACAAGGAGACCATCGATCAGATCGTTCCTGTAAGGGTATCAGGCGCCAGCGGATATGGCTTCAAGAATATTAATGCCGGTAAAATGGTTAACAAAGGTCTCGAAATCGCTCTTGGCGGAACCGTTGTCAAAGCAGGCGACTTTTCATGGGACCTGATGCTTAACGTTGCAACACTCGACAACACTGTTGAGGAGATCGGCCCGGGCCTCGATTACCTGACTCTTGGAAGCGGTCCTTTCAAAGTACAGAGCGGAGCATTCGTAGGGATGACTTACCCGATCATTTACGGGACAGATTATGTGAAGGATGACCAGGGCAACTTAATAATCGGCACCAGCGGAAATTACGTTCCGTCAGAAATCAAACCACTTGCCAAGGTAACACCTGATCTTACTGCCGGCTTGACAAACACCTTCAGATTCAAGGGTTTTGATCTTAATGTTCTGTTCGATGCACAGAGAGGCGGCAACATGTATTACCTTTCATATATGTGGGGTATGTACTCAGGCATTATTGAAGAGTCAGCTGCTATTAATGAAAATGGCAAAAACATAAGGGATGACGTTGCCGATGGAGGCGGTGTCCTTCACGACGGTGTCTACGGATCATACAACAGCGTGACCAAGCAAATTACATATCTTACGGCCGACGGTGATGTAAGTGATACCCCTGTTCAGAACACAACCAGGGCTGACGGCCAGGCTTACTCAGAGTGGTTTTATGACGGTCCCGACAGGCAGAGCATCTTCAGCACCGATTTTATCAAACTGAGGGAGATTAGTTTTGGATACAATTTCCCGTCAAAATGGACCGGTCCGATCAAGGGTGTTAGACTTTCAGCATTTGCACGTAACCTGGCAATCTTCGGCGCTGCTACTCAGCATTTCGATCCTGAATACCTGCAGATGGCCGGAAGCAATGCCCAGGGTATAGAAGGCGGATATCTGCCAAGTACTGTATCATACGGTTTTGGCTTAAACTTTAACTTTTAATCAGAAATAATATGAATACGGTAATGAGATATAAAATTTTGATTACAGCCCTGCTCCTGGTTGCTTTTACAGGATGCGAAAAGGATTTCGACAAGATAAACACGAATCCGAATGCAGTCACAGAGGGTGCTACGTCTGCAATGCTCACTCAGGCCATCCGCGACTTTGCGTTTAACGACTTTGATGTGTGGTACGCCGGACGTCAGGCTTCACTTTCATCACAGCAGTTTGCTCAGAGAAACTATACATCTGAAGACAGGTATGCCTTCAGATCAGGTACCACCGATGGGTTCTTCAGGAACAACTACATTTACATGAACAACCTTCAGACGATCATCAAGCTGAATACAGATCCTGCAACCAAAGACAGGTACGCCAGTCTCTTCGGCGATAACAACATGCAGATTGCAATTGCTGAAATTGTTAAAGCATGGGTGTTCCAGCTGCTTACCGATTACTTCGGAGATATTCCCTATTCACAGGCTCTCGACATTGATAAATATCCTCAGCCTGTGTACGATACACAGAAAGCAGTATATGACGGACTCATCGCCAAGCTTAACGAAGCCCAGACTATGCTGGAAAATTCCACAACCGATGGTTTTGCGACCGGTGACGTTTTTTACGGAGGTGATCTGAGCAAGTGGATTAAATTTGCAAATTCACTGAGATTACGTCTTGCACTGAGGGCTTCAAACGCTGATCCTTCTTACCTTACCGAAGCACAGGATGCAATTGCGGACGGTGTTATGGAAAGCAACGAAGATAACGCAGTGTTTGGATTTTCATCAGCCGGAACTCCTAACGAAGCTCCATGGTATAACGGCTTCATTGTCGGCGGCAGGAATGACTTCAGCTTCACCGCAGGTTTCATGGAACTGATAAAGGGCAATAACAACCAGGCTTTTGTAAACCCGTTCCTCGGCCTCAGAGACCCGCGCTATCCTGTCTATACTTCTTATACAAGCGACAGGAAGGGAGTTCCCTACGGTATGTCTGACGTTCTTACCCAGAAATGGTGGTCAGGAAATTCATCTTCAAGGGTGAGCCTCTATGCAAGATACCCGATTATTATTCAACCGAATTTCCCGACAACATTCCTCGACTATCCGACTGTCTGCTTTATGGTATCGGAAGTAGAAGGCTGGGATGCCGATTGGTTCCAGGAAGGAATTGTTGCTTCACTTGAAAAATGGGGAGCAGTCGACGCCGGCGGCGCTTATGTAACCGAGATCATGAACAGGTTCAACGCTGCAACCGATGAAGGCAAGAAGGAAATGGTAATAACCCAGAAATATATCCACCTTCTCATGCAGCCTCATGAGGCATGGGCAGAGTACAGGAGAACGGGATATCCCAAATCGCTTGTTAAACCAGGTGATGTAACTGCAGTTATCGATGGCGCTGATGTTGTATTTACACCTGCAACCGGAGCTGAATCGGGCGCTGATGTTGTAGCAAGATACAAATACCCGACATCTGAATTCACACTCAACAAAGCTAATGTTGAAGCTGCCGCTGCCCGTATGGGTGAAGACAGCCACAGACAGAGAGTATGGTGGGATGGAGGCGGATTGCAGTAATGCGAATACGCTGACTTAATATAAGGAAAGGGTGCATAAGATGCACCCTTTCTTTTTACAGGACTGTCACTACTTCTTCTGCAGGGGATTGAACGTGAAATCAGTCTTCATCATTTATATAAATGGTAGCGCTCAGATTTTTGATTTTTCTGCGTGTAAGACGCGGATCTGATTCAAGACCGTAGCCCTGTATTATCTGATCCTCCGTGGTGATCTTGACAAAACGGTCAGTGTAAATCAGGTCTTTCCTCTGATCCCAGAAAAGCAACTCGGTTTCCAGTTTTTCACCGGCTTCGTTAAAGGCCACTACACTGTCCTGAAGCTCCCACTCGTTCCTGTCATCATGGAATTTTGCATATTTGGCCGTAACAGAAGCCACCGGCTTAGGGTTGCCGTCATGAAAATTAACATCAATACCCGATCTGAATTCAGTGTAGGGAGGTTCGGCTTTTTCATACCTCTCCATTACCGGAGCCGAGAATACCAGTTGTAACTTTCCTGAATCAGTGTAGGTTGTGGTAAAATCCTTCGCAGTCTGAGAAGGCAGACTGAGAATATCCATCTTTTCATATTCGATGGATTTCTTTCCGCATGAAATCACGCTTATTGCAAGGGCAGTCAGCACCGCCAGGTAATTAAGCCTGATTTGCATTGTATTCCAGAATATGATTCAAACCGTCGAGAACAAGATCGGGCTGATGATCTACCTCACAGTAAAGCCTTTCCCTGAGATATGCGCTGTCGCCTCCGGTAAGTATTACTGTTGAATCAGTCTTTTCTGCCCTGAAGGATCTTATGTAACTGTCAATTTCAAAAATCAACCCATCGGTCACTCCTGCCGAAATTGCTTCCATGGTACTTTTCCCCGGCGAAGAGTATTTCTGAAGAGTGGATCCAAGCGGCAGCCTGCCTGTGAAATGATGCAGGGCCTTAAATCTCATGTTCAGTCCAGGGGAGATGTTGCCTCCCTTATATGATTTGCCCGAAAGATAGTCATATGTAACCGCACTGCCGGCATCAATTATGAGGACATTCCTGCCGGGATACAAAAAATAAGCGCCTGTCACAGCAGCAAGCCTGTCAGATCCCAGTGTCGCAGGCGTTTCATATTCATTTCTGAAAGGCAGTTTTGTGTGCTGAGAGAAAACAAGGGTGTAGGGTATCCCAAGCAACGCTATGTCTATTACAAAATCGGGTGTGTCCCTTACTGTGGAAATAATGGCACGCTTCAAATCACCCATCAGAGGCGCAAACACCTCCTCAAGCTTTTCAACCCTGTATTCCCGGGCAGATAGAGCAAACTTCTTCTTGTTCCCATCATATACGGCTACTTTGGTAGACGTGTTTCCAACATCATAAATCAGGTTCATATTGATCTATATATAGATACAAATTTACTAAAGGGAATAATAATGAGGAAATTTATTTATGAGGCCGTAGTCAACAGCGCCTCCCCTTTATTCCTCTTTTCAGCTGATCGGAACCCGTAAAATGAACGTTATAACAATGTTATAACATGTCCTGAAGCGTCATTCTCTATGTTCTGAAGAATCGTGATGGCTGACCTGACACCGTCTATATCATTGATAGTAAGGCTGAGCCGCGACTCTCTTTGTTTGACAGACATTCTTTTCTGGTTCCTGTTAACAAAATTCATGAACGACACAAACAGGGAACTCCTGTAATACCTCGAATTTGGATCGGAAATGAAAAAAGCTATAAGAAGGTTGTTCTTTAGCAAAATCTTTTCAATTCCCAGCCGTGAGGCAATCCACTTTATTCTTACAATATCGAGAAGCGATGCTGCCGACCGGGGGAGTGGTCCGAACCTGTCGGTAAGCCTTGCCTCGTATTGTTTCAGTCCTTCTTCATTTGAAATCTCATTGAGTTCTTTGTACAATCTTATCCTTTCAGAAATATTAGGCACATACTCGTCAGGGAACATTATCTCGAGATCGGTCTCAATCTGGAAGTCGGAAACGTAGGTTTTTGGTTTTTCGGTGTTTTTAGGCAGCTCGGGTGAAACTGTTTCCTGTTCATGCATCTGAGGTTCCGATTCCCTCAGTTCAGCCATAGCTTCATTAAGTATTCTCTGGTATGTCTCAAATCCCAGATCGGCAATGAAACCGCTTTGTTCGGCTCCAAGCAGATTGCCCGATCCCCTGATGTCGAGGTCCTGCATGGCTATGTTAAATCCGCTTCCGAGTTCCGAGAATTCCTCTATAGCCTTCAGACGCCGGCGGGCTTCATGCGTGAGATTGTCGAAGGGAGGTGCAAGCAGATAACAGAAAGCCTTCCTGTTTGATCGTCCGACCCGTCCCCGGAGCTGATGAAGCTCCGACAATCCGAACCGGTGTGCTTCATTTATAAAAATTGTATTGGCATTGGGTATATCGAGTCCCGATTCAATTATGGTTGTCGCAACAAGTACGTCATAATCACCCTGGATAAAGTCAAACATCACATTCTCAATGTCCACACCTTCCATTTTTCCGTGCACTACAGCAGTTCTTACGTTAGGACAGATACGGTTTATCTTTGCCTGAACTTCCTTTATGTTTTCCACCCTGTTGTGAATGAAGAATACCTGTCCGTTCCGGCTGACCTCATATTCGATCCCTTCCTTTATTATCTCCTCGTTGAAGCCGTGTATCTCGGTGATAATAGGCATCCTGTTGGGCGGAGGAGTGTTTATTATCGAAAGGTCGCGGGCGCCCATAAGAGAGAACTGAAGGGTTCTGGGTATTGGAGTTGCAGTAAGTGTAAGAG
>JAKLIJ010000011.1 GCA_022709665.1 Bacteroidota bacterium | reverse complement strand
CATAAGGGATTCGGCGCCCGGGGCAAAGGTGATGTTTCATTCATGCGGAAACATAAGGCCCCTGCTGCCCGACTTCATTGAAACAGGCATAGATATTATAAATCCGGTACATGTAAATGCTGCCGGGATGGAGCCTTATCAGCTAAAGAAGGATTTCGGAAGCGAGCTGGTATTCTGGGGAGGCGGAGTTGACACACAGAAAGTTCTTCCAGAAGGTTCACCTTCGGATGTAATGGATGATGTAAAAAGGAACATTGACGCACTGGCTCCCGGAGGGGGATTTGTCTTTGCAACGGTTCATAATATCCAGGCTGAGGTGCCGGCTGCAAACATTGCTGCCATGCTGAAAGCTGTCGGCAGGCTTTGAAATCTCCAGGTAATCAGCACAATTAAGATCAATCAAAAAAAATCAGCGGACTGACAGGTCCGCTGATTTTTATTCTGATACTTTTAAATCCCTTAAAGTTTACCTGGTAGGATAACCGGGGTTCTGCGGGAATTCAGCATCGATGTTAAGGTCGATCTGGTTTTGCGGAATTGGCCACAGCACATGGTAATCCTGAATGTTCAGACCGGGGTTCTTCGGATTATTGTTGTAGAGTCGGACTCTTTCAACAAGTTTGCCCATTCTTCTCAGTGTGATGTGTCTCCACTCCTCGCCGTACAATTCCCTTGCGCGTTCATCGAGGATGTAATCCAGATCAACATCAGCAGCATCAACAGGTGTTGCACTGGCTCTGTTGCGGATCAGGTTTATGTCGGCGGCTGCCAGGTCGGGCCTGTTAAGTCCCACATAGGCTTCAGCTCTTAACAGGATTGTTTCAGCAAGTCTGATAGCATAGCGATCCTTGTGGTCGCTTCCACCGCCGGAACGGTTGGGATCAGTGAAGTAATGACACGGATCAGCTACCTTCATCCAGTAAGGATAGATATACTGGCATGAATCCCTCATTGCATCACGGGTACCGGCTGCATATTGTGCTGCATAGTCGACCAGGAGGTTTACTTTCTTCTTGTTGAAAGCCGATCCGGGAGCATCATAATAGAAGTTTCTTTTTATGTTGTACTTCCTGTTCCTCACATCGGTGTTCCAATCGCTTTCCCAAATGTCGTAGGCAGCATAGTTTGTGGGATGAATCCATGCGACAGGACGTCCGAGTGTATCTGAATAACCTGTGTAGGCTCCATTTCTGAATTCTCCCCTGAAAGCCTTGAATCCGTCGGGAGTATTGCCAATCCTGAAATATGCAGGGCCGAAGGACCTGTTACCTTCAACGGATCCCCCTCCTGTTGTTGGGGGTGGTTCAACCTGGATCACCCAGATTGATTCGGTGTTACTGGCAATATTCTGGTTTCCGAAGTCGAAAAGGTCGTAATAGGGATCACCCTCGCCAAATACTATGTTCTGCCTGTCGCCGAACCTCTCGGTCATAAGTGCATAGCCGTAATCGTCTATGACTGCGGTTGCTGCATCAGCGGCATCCTGGTATTTGCCCTGGGCAAGGTAGCATTCGCTCAGCATATGCCAGGCAGCGCCCTGTGTAATCCTTCCGGGCTCTTCTTCCTGTCCTCTTGCCGGAAGCTTGGTCGTACCGAACAGCAGGTCCTGTTCCATCTGACCATATACCTGGGCCTTCGGTGTTCTTACGAAATCAGTCTTTACACCCTTGATTACCTCTGTAACCAGGGGAACATCTCCGTAAGTGGAAACAAGTATCCTGTACGCGAATGCCCTGAAGAACATTGCTTCGGCCAGGTAGGCATCTTTCTGTCCTTCTTTCACCCAGATGTTGGGATCGGCGGCATTGATACCCTCTACAAGTACGTTGGCTCTCTGAATAAGCTCATAGTTCCATGTCCAGAAATTCCTGAGGTAGGTATTTTCCGATGTGACATAGTTAACATAGTTGCACAGGAACCTGGTGCTGTTGGGATCTTCACCATGGAAGGCAATATCGGTTCCAAGACCTTTGATGATAGCGCCTGCATCCTGATCGGTTCCGTAGAACCATCTTTGCCTCACTGAAAAATGGAGACCAGTAATACCCTGCTTTATACCGGGAAGAGTCTGGTAGGCGTTTTCCGGCGCAAGGAAGTCGAGCGGGGTTTCATCGAGTACGTCTTCACTGCAGGCCGGGAGCAGAACCAATAAAATACCGGCGAACAATAAAAACTTCCTTAAAAACATATCCTGAAATTTTTTCATTGTATCATAAGTTTTCTGTTTCATAATTTTCATTGCAAATTTCCCTTTCATGTTTAATTAGAAAGTAATTCTGAAACCTGCAGTTACATTCCTCATCAGAGGCGAGTTGCTGGTACCTGTTTCGGGGTCCCATCCTGACCACTGTGTCCAGACGTAGGGGTTTTTGCTTGCGATATAAACCTGAAGAGCCTCAACATTAAGTTTGCTAAGTACGTTCTGGTCGAACCTGTAAGCAAGTGAAATATCCTGAAGTCTTACAAAGCTTCTGCTTTCATAGATACCGCTCGATACTGCCGGTGAGTTGTAAACACCTGTTGCGTTGTTGACACCGTTTTCGGGAGTCCAGTAAGGTCTTACAGCCGAAGCATTTATTCTCAGCACGTCGTCGGATCTCCAGGCAACGTTGACAACACCTGCGTTATCCAGACGGTAGTATTTTTTCCCACCCTGGATTGAGTTGATAAAGAACGAGAAGGTGAAGTTCTTCCAGTTGAAGGTGTTGTTTAAACTGAACCTGTAACTCGGAGTACGGTAACCAATTACTTTCCTGTCGTTGTTTGGCTCTATGGCGCCATCATCGTTCTGGTCAACGTATTTGTACTGACCGGGGTACCAGTTATTATAAGTGTTACCGGCATAGAGATCAGCTTCAGTCCAGAGTCCTCCCATCATTTCGTAATCATAGATAGCGCTGATGGGTTCTCCGACGAACCATGAGTTTCCAATATCCTTGTCGTTTTCGTCACCGTAGAGTTTTGAAATTTTGTCGCGGTTAAGAGAGAAAACAAAGTTTGTTTCCCATCCAAGCTGACCGGTCAGGTTAATCGAGTTAATCTCCAGTTCAATACCTTTATTGTCAATTGCGCCGATGTTTGTCCAGACGCTCGGGTAACCGGTAGTCGGTGGAAGAGCCCTGCTGACAAGAACGTCGGATGTTTTTGATTTGTACAGGTCAATTGATCCCGATATCCTCCTGTCGAAAAAGCCGAAGTCGACACCTACGTTGAGGGAAGCGGTTTTTTCCCAGGCCAGACTGGCATTTCCAAGGGTGCTTGGGTATACGGCTACTGAAGTAGTGGGGCCGAAGACATAAGCATCGGCTGTCATTCTCGAGAAACTCGAGTAACGCCCGATACCCTGGTTTCCGTTTTCACCGTATGACGTTCTCAGCTTGAGGTACATCTTCGGCATGCTCTGCATAAATGATTCATCTGAGAGCACCCAGCCGAGTGATACTGAGGGGAAGTTTGCGAACTTCTTGTCGGGACCGAATCCGGAGAATCCGTCACGACGCCAGGTTGCTGTAAAAAGATACCTGTTCTTGAAAGTATAATTCAGTCGTGCCATGTATGAAAGACTGTTTTCTTCCCATGCATTGGAGGCGACGGCAAACTGTGTTCCCAGTCCTACGTTGTTATAGCCAAGAACCGGGTTGTCGAATCCCTGGGCGTCGATGTGAGAGCTCTGGTAGTTACGGTTCTCGCGGCTGTAAAGGAGGGTGGCGTTAACCTGGTGCTGTCCGAAGCTCCTCAGGTAGGTAACAATGTTGTTAACGATCCAGTTCCTTTCCTCGGAAGGATCCTTATAGGCACGCCCCTTGTTTCCCGAACCGCCCGGCACTGTTACCGGATAAAACGAGTTGATACTCGAGTTGAGCAGGGTATTTGAATAGTTCAGTTCATAGGTAAGTCCTTCTACCCACGGCACAGTGATTTTGCCGCTTCCTACCATGAAAAGTGAGTTCCTCTTGTCGTCGTTAAGCACATAAAGGTTATTCAGGGGGTATGGCATGTAAGCTTCTCCAGTAAGGTACATATCCCATGCAGGCTGTCCGATCTTGTTGTTTGCGAGCGGGCTGCAGGCTCTTGCATCTCCGAGGCTTGCGTTCATGCCGGAATAATCCCTGTATGAGTATGAGGAGATAACGCCCAGGGTGAACCAGTCGGTGATCTTGCTTTCGAGATTGCTGTGGAGGGTAAACCTGCTGTATTTATCGTTAAGCAGAATGCCTTCCTCGTTGGTATATGAACCTGAAACGTAGTAATTGCTGTTTCCGGTCTTTCCTGATACGTTGATATTGTAGTTCTGGATGGGCGCTATCTGTGTAACCTCATCAACCCAGTTGACTTCATTTCCGGCAAGGTAGTTATCCCTTTCTTCCTGAGTCCTGAGCCTGGCTGCAACCAGTTCCTTGTTGTTTATGTCAGGTCTGACCGGCCTTCCTTCAGGTCCTGTCGGTTTTGTTTTATACCATGCATACAGGTCCTGCTGATAATAATAATCCACAAGCCTGACAGCGTATTCCTGAGAGTTCATTACCCTCATTGGATTGTTGGTCATGTCCTGATAACCGTAGTACATATTGAATGACACTACCGGTTTTGCTGACTTTCCTTTTTTGGTTGTGATAAGCATAACCCCGTTTGCCGACCTTGAACCGTAAACAGCTGCAGCGCTGGCGTCTTTCAGGATGTCGATCGATTCTACGTCGCTGACGTTTATGTCGGAAATGGCTCCGTTAAAGATAATTCCGTCGAGGACAATAAGAGGTTTGTCGCTTGCCGACAAAGAAGTCTGTCCCCTGATGGAAAGGTCAGGCTCTGTACCTGCCAGTCCGGCTCCCTGCACGTTAACACCTGCGGTAGCTCCCGAAAGAGCCTGAGAGATGTTCATATTGGCAAGAGATGCTTTTTCGTCCATTGTAACGCGAACCACCGATCCGGTCAGGTCGCTTTTCTTCTGGGTTCCGTAACCGGTTACGATTACCTCATCAAGTTCGGTGGTTGCCGATTCCAGCCTGACATCGATAGTTGTCCGGCCAGAAACCGGAACCTCGAGGCTGTTGTACCCGATAAATGAAAAAACAAGAATTTCATTCGGACCTGAAACGGCAAGGGAGTATTTTCCGTCGGGCCCGGTGAGTGCACCAAGGACAGTACCCTTGACAACAATATTAACCCCCGGCATGGGATCGCCTGTTGTCTGGTCGGTAACTGTTCCCGATACTGTAAGTTGCTGGGGACTGGCGCCTGCATAGGCAGTGGAAGCCCCGAGCAATAATGCAAGGATCAGAATTTTCAGATCCCAAAAAGGCTTTTTGGGATGCCTGAAAACATGCATCCGAAGAAAAGAGCTTTCTTTCATGATTTAAGATTAAGTTAGAATAATGGAAATTAAAATTACTGTAAAAAAAACGCAGAGACAAGGTTATGTCAGACGAACCATGTTCTGAGGTGAGATTCAGCTGAAATGCATAGGCAAAAGGTATTAGGTTAGTATATAGGTTTAGGTTAGCCTAAAATACGGAAATAATTATTATAAAGATCAACTTCTCCGATAAAAATTTTCCATAGTAATATTTTCCTTTTAAAATCGTTATTCTGAAGCATGGGAGTTTAACCATAACCGGGATAACAAATGGGGAGAATAGTTTTGACCGGCATAAAGAATGCCACGTTTTTTTTCGCTTTATTCCTTGTGACCACTTCAGTCTCAGGACAGTCGGCATTGCCTGATGTTTTCACTGAAGGATCGGTAAAGGAACAGATGAACTATGTTCAGGAGAAAACACGCATCTATGAAGACTTCAGGGCAATCCGTGAAGACATGTTTCAGAAGGTGAAAAGGAATGCTGTCGATTCAATAGATGCAGCCAGAAAAGAGATCGGGAACCTTATTTCCGAAAGGCAGGACCGGGATGCTCTCATCGACTCTCTTAATTCGGCCATAGGGAATGTCCGGTCGGATCTTGAAGGGATGATCCGGACAAAGAACAGCATTGCCGTCCTGGGAATGGAAGTAAACAAGAAAGTTTACAATTCAATTCTCTGGACCATTGTTGCAGCCCTTGCAGGAATTCTCGCTGTGGGATTTCTTGCTTACAAAAGAAACTACAGTCTGACTGTCAATACAAAGAAGGAATGCGAGGAACTCAAAAAGGAATTTGAGGCGTACCGCAAAGCAGCAAGGGAAGCCAGGGAAAAAATGTCGATGGCTCATTTCAATGAGATGAAGAAGCTGAGGGGGGCATGAGAGTGTTAAGGCGCGAGATGTGAAGTGTGAAGGATGAGTAAGATATTACAGATTGATAAAGATTAAAAAAGCCGCCGGTAACCATCCGGCGGCTTTTTCGTTTATTATCGGAATGTGAAAATCAGATGTTGTAATATGATTCCCATCCCTTGCGCGGAGGCCTGTCGGCAAGCAATGCATTTGCGAACGGGTCGTTCATAACTTCCTTTGTATCCCTGTTGAAGACCAGTTTCTTGTTCCTGCGGAGTGCAATGATTCCCAGGGAGAAGATCTGAGCAAGCGGGGCGAATACCTGGAATGGTGAGCGTGATGCTTCCAGTCCCTGGCAGGCTTTGAGGAAATTGACATAGTGATCAGAGGGACTCTCCGGATACTTGGGCAGTCTGGGCTCCATTTCCCTGGCTTTGTCAGCCGGTATAATGAACAGAGGGGCCGAGTGGGTTCCTCCTTTAAAAGTCAGTTCCTTGCTGTAGATGACCTTTCCGGCATTCTGTCTCCTGGGTCCTCTTGTCTGACCAGCCTGCTGCGGATTTGGCTGTTGCGGCCTTGCCTGCTGTGGCACACCTCCGGGAGGAGGTATGGTGTTGTCAACTGTTGCCTCAACAGAATCGTAACCTTCGGGAAGCGGTGGAAGGTTTTCCACTCCGTCGTACCACGTGATATCGACAGGCGGCATGTCGCCGCGGCTCGGGAATCTGAATTTGATCGTAGATTCCAGCGGGAAGAAATAATCATTGAGATTCTTGATATGGACCGGTTCTATTTCATACGGAAGGCCCAGATCGAGAAATTGATGGATGGTATCGAGAATATGTGCTCCCCAGTCGCCAAGGGCGCCGAGGCCGAAGTCGTACCAGCCTCTCCAGTTGCCCGGATGGTATTTTTCGTTGAAATCATGGAATGCAGCTGTTGTAAGCCATGTATCCCAGTCCTTGTCTGTCATTCCTGCAGGAAGAGGCTGTGCTTCCGGGAATTTTGTGATATTGGGATCATAGGGGTGCCATCTGCGGCTGCCGTTCATAAATGCTGTTACAGCAGTAACATCTTTAATGATGCCTGCTTCCACCCAGGCTTTGAACTGGAAGTAATTTTCACCTGAATGGCCCTGGTTTCCGACCTGAGTGACGATCTTTGGATTTTTCTCTGCCATCCTTGCCATCAATTCGGCCTCAATGAAGGTGCGGGTCATGGGTTTTTCGACATAGACATGTTTTCCGAGCTGCATTGCAGCCATGCATACCGGGAAGTGGGCAAAGTCGGGTATGGCAACCTGAACGGCATCAATATCTCCTGCCATCGTGTCGAACATAACCCTGAAATCCCGGAACTGTTTTGCTTTGGGACAAAGCTTTATTGTTTCCTGGGAACCCTTTGAATTGAGGTCCACATCGCATACTGCAACGATATTTGCCAGTCCCGAATTAATGAACTGCTTTGCATCCGATGCTCCCTGGTTGGCTATTCCGATAAGGGCAAGGTTAACCTTTTTGGAAGCTTTGGGCGGGGAGATAAGCGGTCCGGCTGCCGTTACGGGTGATGCAACTGCTGTGGCTCCGAAAACAGCTCCGGTTGTTGCCAGACCGGCTGTTTTAAGAAAATCCTTTCTTGTTACGTTTTGTGCCATGATTAATAAGTATAGGTTTAGGTTTAGGATTTCTAAAGATAGCTGAATATGTTTATACCTTATTGTTAAATGTTCTTAAAAAATCGGACTTTACAAGGCAAAATCCCTCATCTTCTCCGTTGCCTCATATTCAGCCTGCTTCAGAACGCTGTCGATAAGAACGGGTGAACCATTCAGTTTTTTGCTTTCAAAGGCTGCTGTCAGAAAAGAAAATATCTCAATTGTCTCTTCAGGAGTAACCGGCGGCACCCCGGTCTGGAAGAATTTTATTATCTCGGCAAGAAGGGAATTATAGCCGTCGTAACGGCCAACCTGTGAAATCCCTTTCTCACCAAAGGCCGTCCCGCCGTAATCGGTCTTGCCTTTTCTGATCCCTCTGAATGTACCTATCCGGTTATCCTTCCAGACGCCTGTAACAAAGTCGGTTTCATCGGTAAATATCCCTGAAACGCTTTTGCATCCTGTACCCATAACCGTGTAAAGTGTTTCGACTCCATGTATGCCATACCAGAAAAGATCCGGATGTGTCCTCTCGAGGGTAGCAGGGCTGTAGGTATCGGCTCCTGTTATCTTTCCGATTGAGCCATTCTTTATTTCAGCCATCCCTGTTCCATACCTGAGCGATGAAGAGGAAAATAGTGGCAGTTTGTAGTATTCCGCGGCTTTGAATATTGCAATTGTATCGGGCAGAGAGGCAGCTATCGGCTTATCAATGAACATCAGCCTGCCTGCTTTCATTACCTCGAGGGCCTGCTCAAGATGAAGCCTCCCATCGTTGGTTTCGAGCAAAACAAAGTCGCATTTGCCAAGAAGCTCATTTATTGATCCTGATATTTCCACTCCGAGCTTCTTTACTTCCTCAGTGTAAGCAGGGATCCTTTCGTAACTCGACTTTATTTCACTGCTACCCCTGGGAAAAGCTGCTGTGACCCTGAATCCTCCGAATTCTGGTCCTGCAGCGCTATCATTAAGGGCTCTTGTAAAAGCTGTGGAGTGTGAGGTATCGAGACCGATGATTCCGATCCTGCGGCCGGTCGCCGCAATGTTCTGTGTCTGACGGCCGGTGAGGAAAGAATTGTTCATGAGGCCGGCGCCAGCCACGCCGGCTGAGGCCGAAATAATGAAATCGCGCCTTTTAATAAGGTTCTTCATAAATAGTGATCTTAAAAGTTTTATTATCCGAAATAATCTGATCACACAACCTCAGGCACCGTGTATGGTTTGCGGTCTTTGCGCCTGAGCATCGAATCAGCAGCTTTGTCCTTTACAAATCGCTCCCTGGCGCCATCGAATGTCAGTTCTTTCCCGAGCCTGTATGAGATATTTGCAAGGATCGGCAACGAGGAGGACATATGTCCCTCAAGCATATTGCAGTTAAGCGTTTCATCCTTTCCAGATCGTATTGCGTCGAGGAAATTGGCAAAATGCTCTGTTCCCCCGGGAGCTGCCAGGAATGAAGGATCGGCCGGTTCCTTTGAAGCGGTTCCTGATCCTGCAAATGGTTCTTTTTCCCTTTTACGGTATGCTTTCCAGGTGGAACCGTCAATTTCCAGATATCCATCCGAACCGTAGAATAAGTTGCCTATGCGAACCTCAAGTCCGCCTTCTGCATTGGTAAATCTGCCTCTGGTTTCAAATTCAAGCATTTTACCATCCTTGTATTTGAAGAGGGATGTCTGTGTATTGGGAGTTTCCTGTGCACATTCCGAAGGTGAAATACCATAGAATCCTCCTGCTGAATATATAGTTACCGGGTGTTCGTTTTTATTGAGGCCCCAGCGGGCTATATCGAACTGATGGGGGCCCTGGTTGCCTGTGTCGCCGTTGCCTGTGTCCCAGAACCAATGCCAGTTATAGTGAACCCTTTTTTCATTGTAGGGCCTGTAAGGAGCAGGTCCCAGCCACAGGTCATAATTCAGGTTTTGCGGAGGATTGCTGTCGGGAGCTATTCCGAATGAATCGCGGGGCTTATAGCAAAGACCTTTCGCCATGAAAACTTCTCCGATTCCTCCGGTATGAAGAAATCTGACAGCCTCAATAACGTTGGGGATTGACCGGTTCTGACAACCTGTCTGGACCCTTACATTGTATCTTTTTGCTGCTTCTACCATCTTTCTTCCCTCCCAGAGATTATGGCTGGCAGGTTTTTCGGCATATACATGTTTGCCGGCCTGGCAGGCCCAGATTGCGCTTAAAGCGTGCCAGTGATTGGGAAGCCCGAACGATACGGCATCGATATCCTTGTCCTCGAACACTCTTCGCATATCCGTTTCGGTGCGGGCTGTCTCGCCTGAACGGTCCTGAATGAGTTTGGCCGCCCGGGCAAAAAACCCGGTATCAACATCGCAGATGGTTTTGATCACCACATTGCGGTTCTCCTTAAGGGCACACCAGCTGTTTATATGGTCGGTACCCCTGCTGCGCAGGCCTGTGACGGCCATTATTATCCTGTCATTTGCTCCGACGACCTGGTTGTAAGTTCCTGCATTAAGGCCAAGTCCTCCAATCGCCAGGCCTGCAGCGCCTGCAGCGCTTGTTCTTATGAAATCTCTTCTGTTGGGCATGATTATGGGTTTAGGGGTTAAGGTTGCTTGCTACTGGCTTTGCCCGCCATAGCTTTAGCGGAGGCGGGTTACAGGGAATTGGTCATTAGTCTGAACACTTCAAGCTGTTCCTTCATTGCGGCTATCCTGTCCTGAGGTTCTGTGCGGGCTTCAAGCAATATCCAGCCGTTGTAGTCCATTTTTTTGAAGAGGTTGAAGAGCTCCCGGTAAGGGTAATCCCCTATGTTCAGTTCACGCACATGTACGGTGTCGCCAAACCATTTACTTACCATATTGAAGTTTCCTTCCAGGCCGGGAGGAAGAAGGTCCTGGTCGTTGCAGTTCCAGCACATCTTTACATTCGGTTCTGTTACATGTTCAAAGATGGTCTTCATATTTGGCAACTCCTGGGTATGGTTTCCGTGTACCTCGACTCTTACCAGTTGTCCGTAGTCACGAGCGAATTTTCCTGCCTCGTTGAGGGAAACACCTATTTGTTCAAGGGTTTTCTCCTTTGGCACGCCTGCAGGCAGATCATTTGGTTTCACCTTGATGCCTGTGGCTCCGATATCGTGACAGAGCTTAATGTATTCCTTTGTCTGGTCAATATTCTTTCGAAGGACAACGGGATCGGGGCTGTGGAATTCGAAATTGGCTCCGTAACCAATGCATTTTACCGGGCTGCCGGCAAAACGCTTTTTAACCTCAGCTCTCTGAGCGGGAGTAAGATCAGTCTCTACCTTATGGGCATGCTCCGTGCGGAGTTCAACACCGAGGTATCCTGTTTTTTCGCAATTTGAAATCAGTGTCGGGAGGTCCCAGTCCCTTCCCCACTGGTAAGTTACCAGTCCGAATCTCATAGCTGGCTTTGGAAGTTCAGGAAGGCGGGGAAGGATACCGATTGCAGACAAACCTAAACCGGCAGAGATACTCCTGTGAATGAATCCGCGTCGTGTAATGTTGTTCATAATATTATTTTTTACTCAAAAGCCTTCATCCATGCCTTGTTCATGAGCTGGGCGCCGGCAAGTGAAGGATGGACGCCATCACCTGTCCAGTATGATCCGGGAGCCCGTTTGACGGCTTCATCATATACCTTCTGGAACGGGATGAAAATGGCATTGAACTGCGTGGCAATTTCCCTGGCAGCTTTCTGGTATTCATAGAATTCAGGGTACCACCGGTCATCAACTGCTTTGACACCTGGTACTGCAAAGGGTTCGCAGATAATTAGTTTCACCTGAGGGAGAGCCTTCAGGGTTCTTTCAAGAAGGGCAATATAGTCTTTACGGTAGATCTCGCTGGTTCCGTCGTATCGTCCCTCAAGCTTGTGCCAGATATCGTTGACACCTATAAGGATGCTCAGTACGTCGGGTTTTAGTTCGAGACAATCCTTGTCCCAGCGTTCCGCAAGCTGGAATACCTTGTTTCCGGAGATGCCTTTGTTGTAAATCCTGAGGTTCAGGGCTTCATACTTGTTAAGCATGGTTGCTCCGGCGAGCATGGCATAACCTGATCCCAGGTTACTTGCTGAATTGTAGCCTGTTGCCTCCTTGTTTCGTCCCGCATCTGTAATTGAGTCGCCCTGAAACAGTATGGTCTGGCCGGCAGATAGTCTGATGGTTTTCATCTTTCTGGCCGGGGGCATAGCTGCGGAAAGGATTTCAGGAATGCTTACAATTGCTGCTGTTCCCAGGACGGCTTTTTTCAGGAAACTCCTGCGTGAATTATTATTGTTTTTCATACATTGTTAGTTTATACCATTTTACTGCGTTATCATAATAGATCTTGTCAACAACTTCTTTCGGGAGTTTGAGTCCGGTGAATGTCCCCCTGAACTTATCTGAGGTCATTTCATCATCCGATGTAAAATACTTCCAGTCGTCGAACCAGGTTTCATGTATTCTTTCCCTGAAAAGAACGGGGTCAGATGTACCGCTGTCGCCTGTATCGGTACCGTAAAGCAGTCTGTCCTGGTATTTGATGCAGAAATCGCGGACTCTGTCGCGGTCAATTGCCGACTGGTACTGGAGGTGGCAGATTCTGGCCGACATGTCGACCGCCATATTCGGGAACCTGTCAAGCCTTTTTGCCAGAGAATCGACATTCCATTCGAGGCTTGCCAGATGGCAACCGATGAATGTAAGGTCGGGATGTTTGGCAAGCATGTTGTCCCTGGCATTGATCTGATCCTCGTAAGAGGGGTATTCGGGATGAAGGAACATGTGATAATGAGGATTGCCGGCAAAGTAACTGCTGTCGCTCGAAACCGTCATCTGGTCAAGGGGAAGCCAGCAGTTGCGGGGTTCACCAAGATGTCCCGTGACAGGTAGTCCCCTGTCCTTTATATAATCTATGACCGGATCAAGACCGGGATCATCAACCATAATGAACTTTCCGTTTCTGTCGCGGACTGTCATTCCTATGTTCTTCCAGATTTTTACTGTAATTCCTCCCGGTGAAAGGTCTCTTTCAAGGGCAGAAATTACCTTGCCGCTCCATCCTGGAGTTCCCCAGCCGGCTGTGTCGAACAGGAAGGTGGGTCCGTAAAAAACCTTTCCCGGGTACTTCCCGGCCGAGAACTGCGCTCTCTGGTGCTGGCTGCCAATATTTGCTGAATCACCATGATCAACGCCAAGCGTTATCAGTATGAAATTGTCTTGAGCAGCTGCTTCTTCAAAATATCCGGCAGCGCCGTTAATATGCACATGCGAATCAATTTTGGCAACCGATCCGAAATCTTCTTCTGAATAATAAGCGTTGCTGCATCCGGAAAATATCAAAAAGGAAAGGAGCGGCAAGAACAGGGTTGTTCTCATAGTAAATAGTTTTTCTGCTTTAAAAATAAGCAAAAAAAAGACCGTCGAGCCTGCTGTCAGACATCAGAGCGGCATTTGAACATAACCGGCATTGTTGAGGAATTCGTAGCTTTTTGCGCAGCTTGTGAACTGGTCGAAATTATATTTTTCAACCTCCACTATCCCGTATTTCATGCCTGAAATATCGCGGGCAGCCCATATTGATTCGAAATCCATCATTCCGCTTGCTCCGATTTCTTCCTTATCCTTTATGTGCCACAGTTCAAAACGGCCGGGATATTTGTTGAAATAGTCAACTGGATTCTTTCCGCCTTCAACGCACCAGTAAAGGTCGAGCTGAAACATGACTTTTGCAGGATCGGTGTTCTGAAGCATGAAGTCATATAAAATGGTGTCTCCGAATACTGTAGTAAATTCATTCGCATGGTTATGGTATCCAAACCTGATGCCCTTTGCGTTGCATTTTGCACCTACTTCATTGAAATAAGCGCACCACAGGCTTATGTTTTCAATACTCTCATAAGCTGATCCACCCATAGAAGGCTGAACAATGTATCTGGCGCCTGCAGCAACGTGCGCATCGATGCACTGATCCCACCATGCCATTGTCTCGGCATAATTAGTCGAATCGGGCAGGTCGTGGCTTGTATGGGAACTCAGAACAAAGAGTCCGTTTGCCTCGCAGAGAGCCTTGAATTCGGAAGGATCCATTCCGTAGAATTTCCCGTTGCTGTAACCGGCCGGTTCAACGAAGGTGTAACCCATATCGGCTACCTTTTTAATAGCTGCAGGCACATCCCTGTTTATTGAATCGCGGATAGAGTACAGTTGAAGCCCGATATTCTTTCCGGCAGGCTTGCATGAGTTGAAATTCACAAGCAAAAAGGCGCTTACAGCGAATAGCAATACAACAGAGATAAGAGTTCTTTTTTTCATCTGGATTATTTTTGAGTTAATATTAAGTGATAACTTTCAGGAGTTTACATTCCAATTTTGATCAGTGTGCCGGGGATGTATAAACAGATTTAAGGTTAATGCCATAAAAGTAGAAATTTTTCTTTACTTTTATTCGACTCATTGACAATTTAATAACCTCAACAGAAAAAAGCCGGCAATAAGCTTTTTCTTTCTTTTCTAATTGATGCCGGTTCTTCCGGACAGAAATCCGGTTATCCGGATGAATCAAATTAACAATTAATGAAAATATAAAATAAAAATGCTGTTTTTATTTGATTTATTAAAAAAATAAATACATTTGTCACTCAATTTTAAAGAAAAAAGTGAATAAATCCTTAATACATATTATTGCCCTCCTTCTTATCCTCATTCTTGCCAGCGGCAAGTGATCCGGGAATAGTATGTATCAAGACAGGTATAATAAGCTTTCCGGATCGACCGGGAAGCTTTTTTTTTTAACAACTGATAATTATGAAGATTCAGCTGAGAAGTGCGCGGACAATAAGCGGAAGGAATATGGCAGGGGCAAGAAGTCTCTGGAGGGCAAACGGGATGAAGGAGGAGCAATTTGGGAAACCGGTGATTGCAGTGGTTAATTCCTTTTCCCAGTTCGTTCCCGGGCATGTTCATCTTCACGGTATTGGTCAGAAAGTAAAGAAGCTGATAGAGGAGCAGGGATTTTTTGCAGCCGAATTCAACACCATCGCGATAGACGACGGTATTGCAATGGGCCATGAGGGAATGCTTTATTCCCTTCCCTCGAGAGAGATTATTGCCGACAGTGTGGAATACGTCTGCAATGCACACCGGGCTGATGCAATGATCTGCATAAGCAACTGCGACAAGATCACACCCGGAATGCTTATGGCTGCCATGAGGCTTAATATCCCGGCGCTTTTTGTTTCAGGCGGTCCGATGGAAGCGGGCAATTTCAGGAACAGGGACATTGACCTTATCGATGCAATGGTATCGGCGGCCGATGAGTCGGTTGCCGACAGGGAATTGAGGGAGATGGAAATGTCTGCCTGTCCTACCTGCGGATCCTGTTCGGGTATGTTCACTGCCAATTCGATGAACTGCCTGGTTGAAGCTCTTGGGCTTGCATTGCCCGGAAACGGGACCATTCTTGCCACACACTCGAACAGGCTTAAGCTGTTTGAAAAAGCGGCGAAGCTTGTTGTTGACATGACAAAAAGGTATTATTACGAAGGTGATGAAAGTGTCCTTCCACGATCGATCGCTACAAGGAAGGCTTTCCTGAATGCCATGTCGCTCGACATAGCAATGGGCGGTTCAACCAATACTGTTCTTCATCTTCTGGCTGTTGCCCGGGAAGCCGGCGTTGACTTCACGATGAAGGATATCGATGAGCTTTCGAGGAGGGTCCCAAACATCTGCAAAGTGGCTCCAAGCTCACATTACCACGTCCAGGATGTTAACAGGGCAGGCGGAATACTCTCGATAATGGGTGAACTTGAAAGGAATAATCTTATCGAGGGATCGGTAAAAAGAGTCGACTATCCCTCTCTTCATGAGGCAATAACCGAATGGGACATAATGAGCAGCAGGGTTAAGCCCGAAGCGTGGGATTACTGGCTCAGCGCTCCTGCCAATAAAAGGAGCCTGGAGATGGGTTCCCAGAGCACTTACTATGACAGGCCTGATGCCGACAGGATCGGAGGTTGTATCAGGAACAGGGAAAATGCATATAACAGCGACGGAGGGCTTGCAGTGCTCTACGGCAATATAGCACGTAACGGATGTATAGTAAAAACTGCCGGGATAGATCCATCACTTCTCACATTCAGGGGACCTGCCGTCGTGTTTGAATCTCAGGAAAATGCTTCTGAAGGAATACTTGGGGGGGCGGTAAAGCAGGGCGATGCCGTGGTAATCCGTTATGAAGGGCCGAGGGGAGGCCCCGGGATGCAGGAGATGCTCTACCCTACCTCCTATCTGAAGTCAAGGATGCTCGACAAGAAATGTGCACTTATAACCGACGGAAGGTTTTCAGGAGGCACATCCGGGTTGTCGGTGGGTCATGTGTCGCCGGAAGCCGCTGCGGAAGGTGAAATTGCACTGATACGGAACGGCGACATAATTGAAATTGATGTTAAGTCGAGAAAAATACGAGTAAGTCTTTCCGATGAGGAACTCGAAATCAGAAAGAAGGAAGAAAAACTGAAGGGAGAAAAAGCTTTCAGTCCTGAGACCAGAAAGAGGGAAATACCATCTTCACTGAAAGCTTATGCTAAAATGGTGAGTTCAGCCGACAAGGGTGCTGTCAGGATTATTTGAAAACAAGAGGGTTGCCGGTTTCTGGCAACAGGTAGGGCAGGTATTCAGGATATATTTATATGATAAACAGAGTCAGATGAAGACAAAAAAAGAAAAGGAAAAAGTAGCTGAAAAGACTAACGGACATGAGACTATTACCGGCGCTGAGGCCATATTAAGGGTTCTGGTTGAGGAAGGAGTCGATACTATTTTCGGCTATCCCGGTGGTGCAATAATGCCTGTTTATGACAAACTCCTTGATTATCAGGACCAGCTCCACCATTTTCTGACGCGCCATGAGCAGGGTGCCGCACATGCAGCCCAAGCCTACGCCATGGTAACCGGGAAACCGGGTATCTGTTTTGCCACTTCAGGACCCGGAGCAACAAATCTGATTACGGGTATAGCAAATGCCTACCTCGATTCCGTTCCGATGGTATTCATTACTGCCCAGGTGGTTTCGAATCTTATCGGAACTGATGCTTTCCAGGAGACGGATATAATAGGAGTATCGATGCCGGTAACCAAGTGGAACGCTCAGGTAAAGAAGGCCAAGGATATTCCTGAGACGCTGGCAAAAGCGTTTTTCATAGCGCGAACCGGAAGGCCGGGGCCTGTATTGATCGACATTACAAAGGACGCCCAGTTTGAAAAGCTGGATTTCAGGTACAGCAAATGCAATTACCTGCGAAGCTATAATCCTGATCTGCCGTTGAGGACAAGGGCTATAGAATCGGCAGCCATTATGATCAACCATGCGGAGAAGCCACTTATTCTGGCCGGCCACGGAGTGCTTATCTCCGGAGCGGAAAAGGAACTGCTTCAGTTTGCAGAAAAAGCGGAGATACCTGTTGCCCTTACACTGCTCGGTCTTTCTGCATTCCCCACAGCACACAGGCTTTATGCGGGTTTCGTCGGCATGCACGGGAATTATGCGCCCAACCTCCTTACAAACGAAGCCGACCTGATAATTGCTGTCGGAATGCGTTTCGACGACAGGGTAACTGGCAACCTGAAGAAATATGCAAAAAATGCAAGGATCATTCATATAGAGATCGATGAGGCTGAGATCAATAAGAACGTAACGGTCGATCTTGAAATAAATAACGATGCACGCGACGTCCTCAGGCACCTGATCCCTCTTGTGAACAAAGGGACTCACGAGAACTGGATCAGGGAATTCAGGATCCTCGACAGGACCGAAAGCGAGAAGGTAATTAAGCCTGAGACGGTGCCTGCAGGTGGCGAGATCAAGATGGGAGAAGTGATAAGCCTGGTTTCCGAATTAACAAAGGGCGATGCCATAGCTGTGACCGACGTGGGACAGAACCAGATGTCGGTTGCAAGATATTTTAAGTTCTCCAATCCCAACAGTCTGGTTACTTCGGGAGGCATGGGAACCATGGGATTCGGGCTTCCCGCCTCTATCGGAGCAAAGGTGGGAAAGCCGGAAAAGCAGGTCGTTGCCTTTATAGGCGACGGAGGCTTCCAGATGACCATCCAGGAACTTGGAACGATACTTCATTACGGAATAGCCGTAAAGCTTATAATACTGAACAATGGATTTCTCGGCATGGTAAGGCAGTGGCAGGATATGTTCTTTTCAAAGCGGTATGCATCCACGGAGCTGGTCAATCCTGACTTTGTTACCATTGCCGGAGCCTATGGCATTCCTGCAAAAACTGTTTCTGAAAGGGAGGATCTGAAGGATTCAGTGAAAGAGATGCTTGATGCCGAAGGGCCATTTATCCTTGATGTCAGGATCGACAGGGAGGCCAATGTTCTGCCTATGATTGAACCGGGGGCTTCGGTTTCGGAAGTTACACTTACATATAAATAGAATGCTTCAGAATCCCCTTCAGGGGAATGGGTGAACGCTCCTTTCAGGGGGTAAGGATTAAAAAAGAAAAATAGAAACTATGAACACACAGGAATTTACAATATCACTCTTTTCGGAAGACCATATCGGGATAATGAACCAGATCACGATAATCCTTACAAGGAGGCAGATTAACATTGAAAGCATAACAGCTTCAGAATCTGCAGTAAAAGGAGTGCAAATACTGACTCTTGTTGTCAGAACCACTCCCGAAATGGTTCAGAAGGTGGTAAAGCAGATGCAGAAGATTGTTGAAGTTCTCAAGGTCTTTGTCCACACCTCCGATGAGATCATATATCAGGAACTGGCGCTTTATAAAGTAAGGACCACGGGCCTTATGTCGGGAAATCTCATTGACCGTATTGTCCGTGACCATAATGCCCGGATACTTGAGGTTCACCCCGAGTTTATGGTTATCGAAAGGACCGGCCACAAGTCGCAGATCAACGACCTTTTGCATCTGCTTGAGCCCTGCGGCGTTCTTCAGTTTGTAAGGTCGGGAAGAGTTGCCATTACAAGGCAGGTGAAGGAACTGAATGCCTACCTTGAAGAGATGGACCAGGCTAACAGGCAGAGGCCCGGTGATCCTGAATCATTTAACTAATCCGGTCACGGAACAGAAAAGTATAACTAGGAATTAACACGAAATAAATCAAACAAAAACTATCATCATGGCAAAAATCGATTTTGGAGGAATTCTTGAAGATGTTGTAACGAGGGAAGAATTCACTCTTGCAAAGGCTCGCGAAGTACTTAAGAATGAGACCATAGCTATTATTGGTTATGGTGTTCAGGGACCTGCCCAGGCTCTTAATATGAAAGACAACGGCATTAACGTGATAATTGGTCAGGCCCCCGGATTCAAAGCCGACTGGGATAAGGCAGTGGCTGACGGCTTTGTTCCCGGCGAGACACTTTTCGATGTGGATGAAGCAGCCCGCAGGGGTACTATCATCCAGTATCTTGTTTCAGATGCAGCCCAGAGGATACTGTGGCCCAGGATCAAGCCATGCCTCAATGAAGGAGATGCACTGTACTTCTCCCATGGATTCTCAATCACCTACAAGGAGCATACGGGAGTTATCCCTCCTGCCAACATTGATGTGATCCTTTGTGCGCCAAAGGGTTCGGGAACAAGCGTAAGGAGGAATTTCCTGGCCGGCGCCGGTATTAACTCGAGCTTTTCTGTATTTCAGGACTTTACAGGAAGGGCCGGCGACCGTATTCTTGCTCTTGGAATAGCAATAGGATCAGGTTATCTTTTCCCGACCACCTTTGAGAAGGAAGTATATTCCGACCTTACCGGGGAGCGCGGAGTTCTGATGGGAGCTCTTGCCGGTATCATGGATGCCCAGTACAGGGTTCTTCGTGAGAACGGTCATTCCCCGTCAGAAGCTTTTAACGAGACAGTTGAAGAACTGACACAAAGTCTGATCAGGCTGGTTGACGAAAAGGGAATGGACTGGATGTACTCGAACTGCAGTGCCACGGCTCAGCGCGGAGCCCTCGACTGGCGTCCGAAGTTCATGGAGGCCACCCTTCCGGTGTTCAAGGATCTTTACAAAAAAGTAAAATCGGGCGAAGAGTGTGTCAGGGTGCTTCAGTCAACAGGATTACCGGACTACAAGGAATTGTTAAATGCGGAATTGTCGGAACTTGGCAATTCAGAACTGTGGAGGACCGGAGCTGCCGTAAGAAAGCTCAGGCCCGTAAAAAAGTGATAATCAAACAATAATAATTATTATGGAAGAAAAGGTATACATCTTCGACACAACCCTCCGCGATGGAGAACAGGTGCCCGGCTGTCAGCTGAATACAGTTGAAAAAATACAGGTGGCCAGGGCGCTTGAAGCCCTGGGGGTGGATATTATTGAATCAGGCTTCCCCATCTCCAGCCCGGGCGACTTCAGATCGGTGGTGGAAATCTCCAAAGCCATTTCAAATCCGGTGATTTGCGCTCTCACAAGAGCGGTGAAAAAGGATATTGAAGTAGCTGCCGAAGCTCTCCAGTATGCAAAAAGAAAAAGAATCCATACAGGAATAGGTACTTCCCCCTTTCATATTAAATACAAGATCAGAACTACGCCCGAGGAGATTCTGAAAAGAGCTGTAGATGCGGTGAAATACGCCAGGAAATTTGTGGAGGACGTCGAGTTCTATGCGGAGGATGCAGGCAGGAGCGAAAATGAATACCTCGCAAAGGTAATAGAGGCAGTTATTAAGGCCGGAGCGACAGTTGTAAACATCCCCGACACCACAGGGTATTGCCTTCCCGAAGAGTATGGAGCCAAGATCAGGTATCTTGTTGAAAATGTAAAGAATATTGATAAAGCGGTCATTTCCACTCATTGCCATAACGATCTTGGAATGGCAACTGCCAACACTGTTATGGGAGTACTTAACGGAGCACGGCAGGTTGAAGTTACCATGAATGGTATTGGTGAAAGAGCAGGCAACACCTCTCTCGAGGAAGTGGCAATGATTCTAAAGAGCCACCATTCGATGAACCTGAAAACCGACATCAATTCGAAACTGATATTCAGCACCAGCAGGCTGGTCTCAAACCTGATGAGCATGCCTGTTCAGGCAAACAAGGCTATCGTGGGAAGAAATGCTTTTGCCCATTCTTCTGGCATTCATCAGGACGGAGTACTGAAGTACAGGGAGAATTATGAAATTATCGATCCTCATGAAGTGGGGATAAAGGAATCGTCGATAATACTCACCGCACGAAGCGGAAGGGCAGCCCTCAACCACAGGCTCGAAACCCTGGGGTTCACCTTCGGGAAAGAGGAACTCGATGACATCTACAACAGGTTTCTGAATCTTGCCGACAAGAAGAAGGAGATCAATGATGAAGACCTCAGAATACTGTCGGGTGAGGTTTTTGCAGGTGAAAAATCGCTGAAGCTTGAGAATCTTCAGGTTACCTGCGGCAAATCAACAATACCTGTGGCAACGGTAGGTATCAGAATCAACGGGGAAGTTCACATGTCAACAGCCTCAGGCAACGGACCAATTGATGCAGCCTTTACCGCCGTAAAGCAGCTTATAAGCAAGACAGTACACCTGGAGGAATTCCTTATCCAGGCGATAACCAGGGGAAGCGATGATATAGGAAAGGTACATATCCAGATAGAACATGACAGCAGGATATATTATGGATTTTCAGCCCACACCGACATTGTTACAGCCTCGGTTGAGGCCTTCATCGATGCGATATCGAAAATAAAATAGAAGTTAATGGAGCCAAAAACATTATTCGATAAAATCTGGGACTCGCATGTGGTACAGTCGGTAGAAAACGGACCTGACATCTTATTCATCGACAGGCACTTCATCCATGAGGTAACCAGTCCGCAAGCCTTCAACGGCCTCAGGAAAAGAGGGATCTCTGTTTTGATGCCTGAAAGGACCCTGGCCACTGCAGATCACAACATACCGACAAAGGATCAGGACAAGCCGATAAAGGATGAACTATCCAGAAACCAGGTCGACCGTCTTACAGAAAACTGCCGTGAGAACGGCATAGAGTATTTCGGACTCAATCATTCCTCAAACGGCATAGTCCACGTCATTGGTCCGGAACTTGGCTATACACGGCCGGGCATGACCATAGTATGCGGCGACAGTCACACCTCCACTCACGGTGCTTTCGGTGCGGTGGCTTTTGGTATAGGTACCAGCGAAGTCGAAATGGTACTTGCCACCCAGTGCATTCTTCAGCCCCGGCCCGGAAAAATGAGAATTACTGTTAACGGCAGTCTGGGAAAGGGTGTCAGCGCCAAGGATGTGATAATGTACATCATTTCAAGGATATCAACCGGTGGAGCAACAGGATATTTCGTCGAATACGCAGGCTCCGTAATTAGGGGACTCAGCATGGAAGGCAGGATGACTGTTTGCAATATGAGCATCGAGATGGGAGCACGCGGGGGTCTTATTGCTCCTGATGACACTACAATGAAATATCTCAGGGATCTGCCTTCTTTCCCCGAAGGATTTTCCCCGGACTTTCTTCATGGTCAATGGAATGACTTTCAGAGTGATCCCGGAGCAGTATTTGACCGGGAGCTCGAATTCGACGGAAGCCTTATCAGGCCGATGATTACCTATGGAACAAATCCGGGTATGGGAATGGCAATCGATGATTCGATACCCCGGATCAATGACATAAAGGCCGAAGATACCGCTTCATTCCTCAAGTCTCTCGACTACATGGGATTTGAACCGGGAATGAAACTTCTGGGACATCCGGTGGACTATGTCTTTGTGGGAAGCTGTACCAACGGCCGTATAGAGGACCTGAGGGAGTTTGCCCGGATAGTCAGGGGTAAGAAGAAAGCTGCCGGAATAAACGCTCTGATAGTACCCGGATCAAAGGCTGTTGAAAGACAGGCAGTAAGCGAGGGAATTGACATCATTCTGCGGGAAGCGGGTTTTGAGTTGAGACAGCCTGGTTGTTCCTCATGCCTGGCTATGAACGAAGATAAGATACCAGCTGGAAAATATGCGGTTTCAACCACCAACCGGAATTTTGAAGGCCGCCAGGGGCCGGGTGCCAGGACACTGCTTGCAAGTCCGCTGGTTGCAGCTGCCGCTGCAATAACAGGTCAGATAACCGATCCCCGTGAGTTTATAATTTAAAACCATAAAGAGCTCAAAAATGCCAAAAGAAAAATTTGTACTTCTTGAATCGACATGTGTCCCGCTCCCTTTCGAGAATATTGATACTGACCAGATTATCCCTGCACGGTTTCTGAGTGCAACATCAAGGGAAGGCTTCGGGGAGAACCTGTTCCGCGATTGGAGGTACGACAAGTCAGGTCAGATAAAGGCTGATTTTGTACTTAATAATCCGGCTTTCGGAGGGAAGATTCTTGTAACAGGGAAAAATTTCGGAAGCGGGTCAAGCAGGGAACACGCCGTTTGGGCTATTTACGACTATGGATTCCGGGCTGTGGTCTCGAGTTTCTTTGCCGACATCTTCAGGAACAATGCACTCAACAACGGACTGCTTCCTGTAGTGGTGCCTGAGAAATTCCTTGAGAAGCTGTTGCGACTGATCGGCTCCGATCCCTTTCAGAAAGTAAGTATAGATCTTGAGAACCAGGTTATTTCGGTAATTCCCGATGGCGATGCGGTGCAGTTTGATATAAATCCATACAAAAAGGAATGTCTTCTCAAAGGACTGGATGACATCGACTATCTTCTTTCGAGAAAGGATCTGATCATCGCATTTGAATCTTCTAAATAGTAGCAGGATGAGAATCGAAATCATGGATACCACTCTCAGGGATGGAGAGCAGATGCAGGGTATTTCATATACCCCGGTGGAAAAACTTCACATTGGGGCGTTTTTATTGAAAGAAGTGAAAGTCGACCGTATCGAGGTTGCTTCAGCTAGAGTCTCCTCCGGGGAAATTGAAGCTCTTAAGATGATTACAAGGTGGGCCAGACGGAATGACCTGCTGGAGAAGATCGAAGTGCTTGGTTTTATAGACGGGGATATTTCATTAAGCTGGATTCACGATGCAGGAGGTAAAGTTATCAATCTGCTCTGCAAGGGATCATTGAGACATCTCGAAAAACAACTGCGCAAGACACCTGAGCAGCATGTAAATGATATAAGGAGTATTATCCGGAAAGCTGAAACCCTCGGGATGCATGTAAATATATACCTTGAAGACTGGTCGAACGGAATGATAGGTTCGGAGGATTATGTGTTCTACATGCTTGACAACCTGAAGGATGAAAGGATAAAAAGATTCATGCTCCCTGATACGCTCGGCATACTGAATCCCGATCAGACATATATCTTCTGCAAAAAAATGGTTGACAGGTATCCTTCACTAAACTTCGATTTCCATCCGCACAACGATTATGATCTTGCTGTGGCAAATATATTTGCAGCAGTCAAAGCCGGCATAACGGGAGTTCATACAACAATAAACGGTCTGGGTGAAAGGGCAGGAAATGCCCCGCTCTCAAGCGTGGTCGGGGTCCTTCATGATCAGCTTGGAGCTCAAACCGGTGTAAATGAATTTGAGATTACAAAGGCAAGCAAGATAGTAGAGACTTTCAGCGGGATAAGAGTTCCCGTAAACAAGCCTGTTATCGGGGAAAATGTATTTACTCAGACCTCCGGTGTTCATGCCGACGGTGATACAAAGGACAACCTTTATTACAATAACCTGCTTCCTGAACGGTTCGGGAGGAAAAGAAAATATGCCCTTGGGAAACAATCAGGAAAAGCGACGATCAGGAAGAACCTTGAAGAATTTGGTCTGGACCTGAACCCCGAATCCCTCGCAAAGGTTACTCAGCGTGTTATTGAGCTTGGGGATAAGAAGGAGAATGTGACACCCGAGGATCTGCCTTTCATAATTTCCGATGTTCTGGGAAACGACAGGACCAATTTCAAAATATTTATAAAAAACTATTCGCTTTCACTCTCTTATGGTCTGAAACCATTTGCAAGCGTTCAGATCGAAATTGACGGGAACCTTTACCAGGAGACCTCATCCGGTGACGGGCAGTATGATGCGTTCATGAAAGCGCTGAGGGTGATCTACGACAGGCTGGGAAAGGAACTTCCTGCGCTTATCGATTACGAGGTATCCATCCCTCCCGGAGGAAAAACCGATGCCCTGGTAGAGACTGTCATAACATGGAACTTCAGGAACAGGGAATTCAGGACAAAGGGACTTGATGGTGACCAGACTGAATCGGCCATAAAGGCCACAGAGAAAATGCTTAATATTGTGGAGAACCACGACATAAGGATTGGAGATACACTATTCTTAAACAATCACACTGAAAAATAATCCGAAACAATAACCAGATGAACAGAACGTACAATATTGCAGCCATACCCGGTGACGGGACCGGACCGGAAGTGATCAGGGAAGGAAGGAAAGTTCTTGACGCCGCTGCAGGGAAATATGGATTTAAGCTCAACTATGAGGAATTTGATTTTGGAGGCGACCGCTATCTCAGGACAGGTGAGATCCTGCCCGAATCAGCACCCGAAGAGCTCCGGAAATTTGATTCCATTTATCTTGGCGCCATCGGCCATCCCGAAGTAAAGCCGGGTATACTTGAGAAAGGAATACTCCTCAGGCTCAGGTTCGAACTCGACCAGTACATCAACCTCAGGCCGATCAGGCTTTATCCCGGTGTTTCCACACCATTAAAGGACAAGGGTCCGGAACATATCGACTATGTTGTTGTAAGGGAGAATACGGGAGATGTCTACACCGGAAGCGGAGGAGTCACGATGAAAGGCACTCCTCATGAAGTTGCCATGCAGAACATGGTTTACAACAGGCTGCAGGTGGACCGGTGCCTGAGGTATGCCTTTGAATACACGCGGAAACGAAACAAAAGGAAAACTCTGGCTCTCTGCGGTAAAACCAATGTTCTCACTTATGTCTTCGACCTGTGGGAAAGGGCGTTTCATGAAATGGGACAGGCCGATTTTCCTGATATAAAGAGAGAATACTACCATGTCGATGCTACCTGTATGTGGATGATAAAGAATCCCGAATGGTTTGATGTAATTGTAACCACAAACATGTTTGGAGACATTATTACCGATCTGGGTGCCATTACCCAGGGAGGGATGGGTATTGCAGCCGGGGGGAATATCAATCCTCACGGAGTGTCGATGTTTGAACCGATCGGAGGCTCAGCTCCAAAATACACCGGGATGAATATAATTAATCCGCTGGCTGCCATAGCGTGCGGCGGGATGATGCTGGAGCATCTGGGTGAAGTTGAAGCTGCGGTTGCCGTCGAAAATGCAATTATGGATGTCACTGCCAACAGGCTGAAAGATCTGGGCGCCGGCAGGATGGGTTATTCCACCACCGAGGTAGGAGATCTGGTAGCGGAAAGGGTATAATGTAAAAGTTCGCGCCAGCCTGAAATTAAAGGAATTAAGTTTTTTGTGAATTATTACATGAATTATTAATTTTTACATATCTTTGCATTCAAATCTGTAAAGAATGACATCAAACCGGTTACATCATCATCATTCTCTTTCCTGACTCAGGCGAGCCGAAGGTGAATTGTAGCCATATATAACTTCTAACCCGTCTGAGCATATCAGGCGGGTTTTTTATTTGCCCGGGAATATGCTCCTATAAAAAACAGAACAAAATGAACAGGTTGAAAATTGCCATCCAGAAAAAGGGACGGCTCAGTGAAAACTCCCACAAATTGCTGCAGGAATGCGGAATAAAATTCTCAAACGGCACGGATGTTCTTAAAACATGTGCTTCAAACTTTCCTGTCGACATTCTTTTCCTCAGGGATGACGACATCCCCCAGTATGTGGAACAACAGGTCGCTGACATAGGGATACTGGGCGAAAACATTGTATTTGAAAAAAACAGGGAGGTTGAAATACTTGATCAGCTTGGATTCGCGCAATGCCGTCTCAGCCTGGCAATCCCCAAAGAGGAGCTTTATACCGGTCCCGGCTGGTTTATGAACAAAAAGATAGCGACAAGTTATCCGCGGCTCCTTACCAGATACCTTGCAGAGAATAATCTCACTGCAACCATTGAAGAGATAAGCGGCAGCGTTGAGATAGCGCCGGGGATAGGTCTGGCTGAAGCAGTTTGCGACATTGTGAGTTCAGGAAGCACCCTGATGACGAACGGTCTTAAGGAAGTCCAGGTCATAATGAAGAGCCAGGCAGTGGTAATAGCCAGCAAAGATCTTGACAGTGAAAAAAGAAAGATCCTCGAAAAGCTTCTTTTCAGGATACGGGCTGTAAGAAATGCCAGGGAAAACAAGTACATCCTTCTCAATGCCCCTCTCGAATCTCTGCATGACATATGCAAAATACTTCCGGGGATGAAAAGCCCGACCATCCTTCCCCTCGAGGAAAAAGGCTGGTGCAGCATTCACTCGGTCGTTAAGGAAGATGAGTTCTGGGAGAGGATTGACCAGCTCAGGAATGCCGGAGCACAGGGAATTCTTGTAATACCCATTGAAAAAATGATTGTGTGATGAAAATAATAAGATATCCCGAAAGGGACCGATGGGAGGAACTGTGCAAGCGGCCCTCGATAAGCAGGCCTGAGCTCCATAAGACAGTATCCGGCATCCTGAAGTCAGTAAGGGGAAACGGCGACAAAGCCCTGTATGAACTGGCTGAAAGATTCGAAGGATTCCGGCCAAACGACCTGAAAGTCTCAGAAGACGAAATCAGAGCTTCTGCCGCCCTCATTCCGTATGAGCTTAAGGAAGCAATCAGAACGGCCCAGGCAAATATCACAAGATTCCATGAGGCTCAGCTTCGTGAAGAACCGGTCATCGAGACTTCCGCCGGTGTCAGGTGCTGGAGGAAGAACATACCCATCGGCCGGGTGGGCCTGTACATCCCGGGAGGAACAGCTCCCCTTTTCTCAACAGTACTGATGCTTGCAGTCCCCGCCCGTATCGCGGGATGCCGGGAGATAATTATTTGCACTCCCCCTGACAAAGCAGGCAGTATCAATCCTCTGATCCTTTACTCTGCCCTTTCTGCGGGAGTCACCCGGATATTCAGAGCCGGAGGGGCCCAGGGCATAGCAGCCATGGCATACGGCACTGAAACCATCCCGAAGGTCGACAAGATATTCGGTCCGGGCAACCAGTATGTTACCTTAGCCAAGGAACTGGTACAGGCTGAAGGAACGGCGATTGACATACCGGCAGGTCCAAGTGAAGTGCTTGTCATAGCCGGCAGGGATTCCGATCCCTCCTTTGTTGCCGCCGACCTGCTTTCGCAGGCCGAGCACGGAATCGACAGCCAGGTAGTGCTTCTTACCGAATCACCTGAATTTCCGGATAAAGTAATAACCGAAATACAAAATCAGATTCTTTCCCTTCCCCGAAGGGAAATTGCCCTCAGGGCGCTTGAAAACAGTATGGCAATAATCCTGGGCACTGCCGGTGAATGCATTGATTTCAGCAATCAGTATGCCCCTGAACATCTTATTATTTCAACATCCGATTACGCGGCCCTGGCAGCAGATGTCAGCTGTGCCGGATCGGTATTCCTCGGGAAATACAGCTGTGAAAGCGCAGGCGACTATGCATCCGGGACCAATCACACACTGCCTACGGCAGGATATGCAAGAAGTTATGGCGGCGTATCGGCTGAATCGTTTGTTAAGAAAATAACATTCCAGGAGATCAGCCCGGAAGGAATAAGTAAGCTTGGACCCGTGATCGAAAGGATGGCGGAAGCCGAACAGTTGCAGGCTCACAGGAATGCAGTTACAATAAGACTTAATTCAATTGAAAATGACTGAAATCGACAGGCTTGTCAGAGAAAACATCTCAGCTCTCACTCCATATTCCTGTGCCAGGGATGAGTTCAGCGGCAGTGACGGCACCTTTCTCGATGCCAATGAAAATCCCTTCGGCAGTCTCAACAGGTATCCCGATCCCTATCAGAGAGAACTGAAGGAAAAGATAAGCGTCATCAAGGGTATCCCTGCCTCATCGATCTTCCTTGGCAACGGAAGTGATGAGATAATTGATCTTTGTTTCAGGATCTTTTGTAAACCCGGATCGGACAAAGCCATTATCTTCCCCCCTACCTATGGAATGTACCAGGTGGCAGCAGAAATAAACGATGTGAAACTGGTCAGGGTTCCCCTTACCGACGATTTCCAGATCGATACCCCGGAAGCAATGGAGGCTCTCAACGACCGGTCGCTTAAACTGGCAATCATATGTTCACCTAACAATCCGACCGGGAATGCGATGAAAGCATCTGATATTGAAATAATTATCAGAAATTTCAAGGGGATCGTGCTGATAGACGAGGCTTACTGTGATTTTTCGGAGCATAAGTCATTCAAGGAAATGACAGAAACAACAGGGAACCTGATAGTGATGCAGACTTTCAGCAAGGCGATGGGAATGGCTGCAGCCAGGATTGGAATGGCATTCATGAATCCCCTGCTGGTTACATATTTCAATAAGATTAAGCCGCCATATAATATAAGTACAATTAATCAGCGCGCTGCATTGAAGTGCCTGAAGCGTTATGAGCTTGTGCAAACCAGGATCAGTCTCATTTTAAAGGAAAGGGAAAGGCTTGCCGGAGCTCTTGAAAAAATCACTATCATTGAAAAAGTATTTCCGTCCGATGCCAATTTTCTCCTGGTCAGGACAGCCGATCCCGACAGGATCTACAACGAACTTAAGGATAAGAATATAATCGTCAGGAACAGGAATCTTATTATCAGGGGATGCATCAGGATAACGGTGGGCACAAGAAGAGAGAATGACATTCTTCTGAAGGCTCTCAGAAATATCAGCTTATGAAGAAAACATTGTTTATAGACAGGGATGGAACCATACTGGCGGAACCTGCCAACGGGCTGGCTGACACTGTAGAGGAATTCAGGTTCCTTCCGGGAGTTATCACTGCACTGTCGGGGATTGTGAGGGAAACTGACTATGAACTTGTTATGGTCACAAATCAGGATGGTTTGGGAACAGATATCTTCCCTGAGGAGATGTTCCTCCCCTCCCACAACAAGATGCTTGAGATCCTTAAAGATGAAGGAGTGGTTTTTGCCGAAGTATTTATCGACCGGACATGGCCTGAAGACAGGGCCCCCACCAGGAAACCCGGAACGGCGTTGCTGACCGGATATCTGGCTCAGGGAATTGATCTGGCATCTTCGTATGTAATCGGCGACAGGTTAAGCGACCTCGAGCTGGCCAGGAACCTGGGATGCCAGGCTATCTTTGTGAACCCGAAAGCTGATTCGCTTGCCGTGTTCAACACTACCGACTGGAATGATATTTACAAATTCCTGAGGTCGAAGCCGAGGGTGGCAAACATAAGCCGGAAGACAAAGGAGACATCGATTGTTCTTCAGATCAATCTCGACGGTTCCGGAAAATGCAATATTACTACCGGAATAGGTTTTTTCGATCATATGCTTGAACAAATCCCGCGGCACGGAGGATTCGATATTACTCTCACTGCGGAGGGAGATCTGAATGTTGACCAGCACCATACCATAGAGGATACAGCCATCGCTCTGGGTGAAGGATTTCTTTCGGCGCTTGGAAGCAAGAAGGGAATAGAAAGGTATGGCTTCCTGCTTCCCATGGATGACTCGCTCGCCAGGACTGCCATTGATTTCGGGGGCCGCCCCTGGTTCATCTGGGATGTTCCCCTCACCGGGCCAACCGTTGGCGGGGTACCGGCAGAGATGTTCTTTCATTTCTTCAAGTCGTTCAGCGACAGTGCTAAATGCAATCTGAACATAAGTGTGAGCGGCGACAATGACCATCACAAGGTGGAAGCCGTGTTCAAATCATTTGCCAGGGCAGTCAAAGCCGCAGTAAGCAAGTCGGGAAACTTCGATCTGCCGTCAACCAAGGGAGCCCTATGATAGCAATTCTGAAATACAATGCGGGGAATATTCAGTCGGTACAGAATGCACTGACCAGGCTGGGTTATGAATCTGTCGTTACCGACGATAAGAAAGAACTGATGACGGCTGAAAAAGTGATAATCCCCGGTGTCGGTCATGCGTTGGGCGCGATGAAATACCTTGCCGAAAGGGAGCTCGACAAATTAATACTTTCACTGCGTCAGCCTGTATTGGGCATCTGCCTCGGACTTCATCTGATGTGCCACTATTCTGATGAGGGATCCGTCAAGTGCCTTGGGATTTTCGATGCAGCCGTCAAAAAGTTTCCTCCTTTCGACAAGGTGCCTCACATGGGTTGGAACAACTTTTCAGCGCTCAAGGGCAGCCTTTTCAGGGGTGTCTCCGCTGCAGAGGATGTTTATTATGTTCACAGTTACTATTCCGAAATAACTGATTACACCCTTGCGATATGCGATTATGTGCTGCCTTTCAGCGCTGCCATGCACAGGGACAATTACTACGCCGTCCAGTTTCATCCTGAGAAATCAGCGGATACAGGATCGGCTATACTAAGGAATTTTCTTGAATTATGAGGATCATTATTGCTCTTGATATCATTGGAGGAAAATGCGTAAGGCTGTCCAGGGGGGATTTTTCAACCACAAAGGTTTACAGCGAAGATCCTGTTGAAGTAGCCCGCCGGGTCGAGGATCATGGGATCAGGTATATCCATCTTGTCGACCTCGACGGAGCCCGTAATAAGAGTATCACCAATCTCGGGGTGCTTGAAAGAATAGCATCATCAACTTCCCTGCTTATCGATTTTGGAGGAGGCATCCGATCATCCCGCGATTTGAAAAATGCCTTCGACAGCGGAGCAAGCCAGGTTAATTGCGGAAGCATATCGGTCACCAATATGCCGCTTGTACTGGAGTGGCTAAAGGAATGGGGTGATGAAAAAATAATTCTCGGAGCCGATTCCGTGAACAGGAAGGTGGCTACCGAGGGATGGACCGAGAAGACGGGATCGGATATAATCAGTTTCATAACGGAATACAGGAAAAAGGGTATTAAGTATGCTGTCTGTACCGATATCGACAAGGATGGTATGATGCAGGGACCATCGACCGATCTTTACAGGGAGATACTCACAATTCCCGGGCTGAACCTTATTGCCAGCGGCGGAATAAGCTCCGTCGGTGACCTTGAAAAGCTTTCCTCTATCGGCTGCGAGGGAGCCATTGTAGGCAAAGCTCTCTACGAAGGAGTACTTGATCTTAAAGATATAGCCAGGTTATGCTGAAGAAAAGAATAATTCCCTGTCTCGACATAAAGGAAGGAAGAACTGTAAAGGGTGTGAATTTCGTGGATATCCGGGATGCCGGCGATCCGGTCGGGCTCGCCAGGAAATATGTGGAACAAAGAGCCGATGAGCTTGTCTTCCTTGATATCACTGCAACCATCGAAAAGAGAAAGACCTTTATTGAACTTGTCGGAAGGATTGCAGCCGAGATAAATCTGCCATTCACTGTGGGAGGGGGTATTTCGACAATCGACGATGCGGCTCTGCTTATAAGTGCAGGCGCCGACAAGGTGAGCATCAACACCTCTGCGTTTCAGAATCCCGATCTGATAACCGGGATCGCAAAAAGATTTGGAAGTCAGTGCGTAACGGTGGCGATCGACACCCGCTTCAACGGTATGGACTGGATGGTTTATATAAATGCTGGTAACACCCCTACTTCACTTAGCGCGGTCGAATGGGCAAAAAGAGCTGAAAGGCAGGGCGCCGGCGAAATATTGCTTACATCGATGAATGCCGACGGTACAAAATCAGGGTTCTCGATAGATGTGACAAAAGAAGTAAGCAAAAGTGTAAGCATACCCGTCATAGCATCCGGCGGAGCCGGTACGATGGAACATTTCAGGGAAGTATTCACGAAGACCACCTGCAGCGCCGCGCTTGCTGCCAGCATCTTCCACTACGGTGAGATACCGGTTCCCGGGCTGAAGGAATACCTTTCAGGGAAAGGAATTAACGTGAGGCGCTGATGGCAGAAATTTAATGAACGGAAAGAATCATGACAGACATCGACTTTAAAAAAGGAAACGGTCTTGTACCGGTAGTGATACAGGACAACGACACGCTTCAGGTGCTGATGGTTGGCTATATGAACGAGGAAGCCTATAACAAAACAGTCAGCGAAGGAAGGGTTACCTTCTTCAGCCGGAGTAAAAACCGGCTGTGGACCAAGGGAGAAACATCCGGCAGTTATCTTATTGTTAATAATATAACAAGTGATTGCGATAACGACGCCCTGCTTATAAAGGTTGATCCGGCCGGACCAGTCTGTCATACCGGGACCAGATCGTGCTTTGGCGAAGCTGCTGCAAAGGGCTTTGTCTACACCCTGGGGAAAATTATCAGCCAGCGGATCGACGGCAATTCAGAAGGTTCCTACACCAACAAGCTTTATAAAAAGGGAATAAATAAAGTAGCTCAGAAGGTAGGTGAAGAAGCCGTTGAACTTGTAATCGAGGCAAAGGATGATAATATCGACCTGTTCAAAAATGAAGCAGCGGATCTGCTGTACCATTTTCTCATTCTCCTGAAAACCAAGAATGTCGCTTTTGAAGAAGTTGAAGAAGTGCTGAAAGAAAGGCACAAGGGGAAGTGAGAGGCGTGAGGCATGAGGTGTACTGTTGGTCTGCTGGTCT
>JAKLIJ010000109.1 GCA_022709665.1 Bacteroidota bacterium | reverse complement strand
AGCTTTGTGTTCATGAAGATGAGGGCGGCGAACATCCATGCGAGACCTATTCTTCCGAGCACACTCCCGTAACGCAGTTCACCGAGGTTGAACCTCACCCCGTTGTTGTAAAGGATCCCGAGCAGCACAAGAAGAAGTCCGCGAAAAATGACATGCCTGTAAATTGCGCTTTTAGGTTCATTGCCGGCCATCCGCTTGGCCATCGAAAAGGGAAAGGAGATCCCGGCAATAAACAGGAATAAGGGAAATATCATGTCGTAGAAATGGAAACCGTGCCACTCCACATGTTCAAGCTGTATCGCCCACCATTTGAGAACGGGCCAGCCGGTCAGGGCTGCAAGACCGGTGAAAATTGTTTCGCCGCCCATGATCCAGAACATGTCAAACCCTCTGAGGGCATCAAGGGAATAGAGGCGTTTCGGTTTGAGGTCGTTTTCCATTTATCTTATAATTTTCAGTTTTAAGCCATGAATGTAAAAAAAGGAAGCTAATAATTGCCAAACTAAGGTCTATTTATTTTACATTTACCTGATATAAACTTCGTATCATCAAACCAAACATATATGATATTATGACAACACGCAGAGAATTCATTCAGAAGACAGCTCTCGGAGCCGCCGGACTTACCCTGGGCGCAAGGAGCTATTCACGTGTACTGGGAGCCAACGACAGGATAAGAGTTGGGATTGTGGGATATTCCGACCGGTTCAGGGGTTCTCTTTCTCCGGCATTCCTTTCCCTTGCTAAGGAACTGAATTTTGAATTCACGGCTGTTTCCGATTTATGGAGCAAACGCCGGGAGGAAGCCGATGCATTTTACAAGGCAAAGGGAATTACCCTCCGTCTGACCAGGAACAATGAAGAACTGTACGAAAAAAATGATACCGATGCAGTTTTTATAAGCACTGCCGACTTTCAGCATGCTCTTCATTGTGCCGAGGCAGTGGAAGCCGGACGGGATGCTTATGTTGAAAAACCCTTTGCCGAAACAATGGCCGATGCCAGAGTCGCACTAAAGGCAGTGCAGAAAACCGGCAAAATCGTCCAGATCGGCTCCCAGAGGAGAAGCGCTCCAAACTACATTGCAGCTAACGAATATATTAATTCCGGGAAATTCGGAAATATTGTGATGGTGGAAATGACATGGAACGTGAACCAGCCGGGAAGATGGAGAAGACCTGCTGTGGTACCGCAGTTAAAGGAAGCCGATACCGATTGGAAACGTTACCAGATGAATCGCCCTTCTGCCGCCTTTGATCCGAGAAAATATCTCGAGTTCAGGCTCTTTTGGCCTTATTCGTCAGGTATTCCGGGTCAGTGGATGGCTCACCAGATTGATACGGTCCACTGGTTTACAAAACTTGCCCACCCGAGAAGCGTTGCAGCAAACGGCGGCATCTATCTCTGGAAGGACGGCCGTACAAACTTCGATACAATGACCGCAGTCTTTGACTACGGTGATCCGGCTGACCTGGGTTCAGGATTCCAGGTGGTCTATTCATCAAGATTCACCAACGGCGCCGGAGGCACCAAGGAGCTTTACTACTCAAACGGCGGTATGATGAACCTCGATACAAACAAAGTTACTCCCGAAGGCGGTCTGAGCGCAAGGGAGGCACAGGCTATGGGAATGAAGGCCAACCTTCTCGAACCTTTCGAGCTTCCTTCACTCACGATCGAAACGGGAGCAAACACGGGAGGAGACCCCATGACAACTGCTCATGTGAGAAACTGGATGGAATGTGTCCGCAGCCGTAAAAAACCGAATGCTGACGTCGTGGCAGGATACAATCACTCGATTGCCAACATCATGTGCACTGCCGGACTGAGAACAGGAGAGAAGGCTACTTTTGATGAAGCAACTCAGGAGGTTATGGCAGGAGGTAAAGTGTTCCAGTATTAATCGACCTGCAATGAAAGTAACAACTAAAAAATCGAATATCCGGGGTTTGCTTGTGTCATTCTTTGTGGCAAAGGCCCTGATACTTGGCACAACAATCGGGATCGTAGCCCAGGCCCCCGTTGAAAAAGGAGTCCGCTTTGAAAAGGTGAACGACCAGAACAAGGTGGATGTCTTTATCAACGGCTCTCTTTTCACTTCATACCGGTATCCGGCCGATCTTGAAAAACCATTCCTTTATCCCGTCTATGCTCCGAACGGCTCAGTAATTACCAGGGGATACCCGATTGAGCCAAGAAAGGGAGAAAGGATCGATCACCCTCACCAGATTGGCCTGTGGTTCAATCACGGGAGCATCAACGGGCTCGATTTCTGGAACAATTCATCAGCAATTCCTGCCGATAGAAAAGACTCCTACGGACATATTACGGTTCAGAAATTCGTAAGAGCCGACAACGGGAAAAAAGGAGTGCTGGAGGTCGTTTGTGAGTGGAAGGATAACAAGGGGAATACTATCCTGCTCGAGAATGTACAGTACATTTTCACAGGTGACGCAGCTTCGAGCACAATGGATCATATTTCAACCCTGACAGCAGTAAACGGTCCGGTAACGATTGCCGACAACAAGGAGGGTCTTTTTGCAATAAGAGTGGACCGCGCATTTGAAATGCCAAGCAATGAGTCGCTAGTGTTTACCGACGACAAGGGAAATCCAACCACCGTAAAGGCTACCGACAACACGGGTGTCACCGGGATGTATACCTCAAGCCAGGGACTCAAAGGTGATGCCGTATGGGGAACAAGGAACAACTGGGTTTTGCTTTCGGGCAACAGGGACAACACGGTTGTTACCTTCGGAATATTCGACCACCCGGCCAATCCCGGCTATCCGGCTTATGCCCATGCAAGGGGATACGGCCTCTTTTCTGTAAATAATCTCGGACAGAATTCCTATGATCCCAAACAGGAGAAGATGGAATGGAAACTTGCAAAAGGAGAGTCACTTACGCTGCGCCACCGGTTTTATGTAAAGTCGGGGACTGAAATGACAGCAAAAGAGGCAAATAAGGTATTTAAGAAATTTTCAAAGATGTATTGACCCAATCCCTCCTTAATTGGAGCTTAAACCAGAAACGATATGTATAACAAAATCAATTTTCCCCGTGTTGGCCTGGCCTTAGTGGCTGTTGTGTTAGTGTTTTCGTTCTCAGCAGCTGCATTTGCTGCCCCACCGGAAAAGCAGATGTTTTATGAACTGAAAATCTATCGTCTTAATGATCCTGCCAAGAATGCTGTATTCGACAGATTCCTTAAGGATGCCTATATCCCGGCAATGCACAGGGCCGGTATTCCTGCCGTCGGAGTTTTCAAACCGGTTGAGACCGATACTGCCTATGGTAAAATGGTGTACGTTTTCATTCCCTATAAAACCATGGATCAGTTCGACCAGGTTCTGACACGTCTGGAAAACGATGCTCAATACAAGGAAACGGGTAAGGAGTTTCTTGCTGCACCATACAACGATCCTCCATTCGCCAGGTATGAGAGCATTCTGATGAAAGCCTTCGCCTTCATGCCGGAATTCAAGGCACCGTCGTTCTCAACTCCCAGAGCGGAAAGAATTTATGAACTGAGAACATACGGAAGCTGGACCGAGGAACTGGCAACAAAAAAGATCCACATGTTCAACGAGGGAGGTGAAATGGCAATATTTGAGAAGATAGGATCAAGCCCCGTTTTCTTTGGCCAGGTCATCATTGGCAGCCAAAGACCACGGTTGCTGTATATGACCTCTTATGAAAACCTTCAGTCGCAAAAGGACCACTGGGCCGTATTCTCGAAACATCCCGACTGGATCAGTTTAAGAGAAAACAAGGAATACGCAAACACGGTCATCAAGGCAATACCTTACCTTCTGCATCCGACAGATTATTCCGATTTCTAGAAGATCGTTAAAAAATCTGGCGTGATCCGGGCTGTTTTATTCCAGCTTTCGGATCACGCCTTTTTAATAATATCCGATTGTTATGCTTATCCGGTCAATCTGGGAAATTCAGCTCTGATATTGCCTCAGCAACTTCCTTATCGCTCATTTCATGATCGGGAAGATTGTTCTCGAAGTATTTCTCGTAAGCAGAAATGTCAAAATGACCGTGTCCGCTCAGGTTGAAAAGGATGGTTTTCGGATTGCCTTCGATGTCGGCCTGGCGTGCCTCATCCAGAGCTCCTGCAATAGCGTACGATGATTCGGGAGCAGGCAGAATGCCTTCAGTTTTGGAAAAGAGAACAGCTCCTTCAAAACATTCCCTCTGCATCTTGGCCTTAGCCTCAACAAGACCATCTTTCTTAAGCTGGCTCACCAGTGTACCTGCCCCGTGATAGCGAAGTCCTCCAGCATGAATCTTTTCGGGGACATAGTTGTGACCCAGTGTGTACATGGGGAGCAACGGCGTGAATCCTGATGAATCGCCGAAGTCATACATGAACTTCCCTTTTGTGAGTTTCGGACATGAGGAAGGTTCGACAGCAAGAAGACGCGTCTTTTTGCCATTGACGAGATTCTCCCTCAGGAAGGGGAATGCAATCCCCGAGAAGTTTGATCCGCCTCCAAAACAGCCGATAACAACATCGGGATAATCGTCGGTTTTTGACATCTGGATCAGAGCCTCCTGACCTATAATGGTCTGATGAAGGATCACATGATTGAGAACACTGCCGAGAGAATATTTGGTATATGGATCCTGAACGGCAATCTCCATTGCTTCGGAAATTGCTATCCCCAGACTGCCGGGCGAATCAGGATTCATCTCAAGGATTTTCCTTCCCGCTTCTGTCAGGTTGCTTGGAGACGGGACAACTTTAGCGTTGTAGGAGTTCATCATAATCTTTCGGCCGGGTTTCTGATGATAACTGACCTTGACCATGAATACAAGCAATTCGAGTCCGAAATAGTTGCAGGCATAGCTCATTGCACAGCCCCACTGTCCTGCTCCGGTTTCTGTTGTGATTCTTTTGATACCTTCCTTTTTATTGTAATAGGCCTGGGCTATGGCGGTGTTTGCCTTATGCGAACCCGAATAGTTGCCTCCTTCGTATTTATAATAGATCTTGCTCTTTGTCCCCAGCGCTTTCTCCAGGTTATATGCCCGGAAGAGGGGAGAGGGACGATAGGTCTTGTACAGTTCAAGAACCTCATCGGGGATATCAATATATCTTTCCGTCGAGACTTCCTGTTTTATAAGCTCCATTGGGAAGACGGCAGCAAGGGCATCGGGCCCTATCGGCTGACGCGTCCGTGGATCAAGCGGCGGCAACGGCTTGTTTGGCATGTCGGCCGCAATGTTGTACCATTGATGCGGCATTTCTTTTTCGGTCAGAAGGATCCTTGAAATCTTTTTCATTGGTGTAATGTATTTAATGGTTAATAAAAAGCATAAAAAAAGGCACGCTGTGAACAGCATGCCTTTATAAAGTATATCCTCTGGATTATATAACGGCCTAATTCACAGCTTTATTATTTAAGCTACGCCAGGGCCAGATATATAACGCTATAATTTTCATTGCATCAAAAATAAACAAAATTTTAATTCTGCAAGTAAAAAGCAGAAAAAATTTAGGATCTGGTAATAACTGCCCTCCTTTACTTATTGATTGTTAAAGCCGGTTAATACTGAAATAGTTATCGTTTCAGGTAAAATTTTTATCGTTTCAGGTAATGCCGGTTATCGTTTTACGATAAAAATTCGTAAGTTTATTCATGCACAACTGCTCCGGCTTTCCTGAGGTCATCAAAGAAAGAAGGATAGGATTTCCCTACACTATGGGAGTCCTTGATATAAACGGTTCCAGAAGCTCCCAGCGCAGCTACCGCAGCAGCCATGGCAATACGGTGATCTTCATGTGAATTAACCCTGGCGCCGCTGACCTTTCCTCCCCTGACGACCAGACTATCATTCTCAGTGACAACGTGTATGCCCATCTTCCCAAACTCCTCTGTCAGCGCTGAAGCCCTGTTGCTTTCCTTGTGTGCCAGCCTTGATGCTCCTCTGATGGTCGATACTCCTTCACAGTAAGCTGCAAGAGTAACAAGAGGCGGAAACAGGTCGGGAGATTCAGTAGCGTCAAAATCAAATGCCTTAAGATCTGATTTTGATATCTCAATTATGTCACCGGTGATTTTCATATTTGCTCCGGCATCTTTCAGAACCCTCATTATTGCTGCATCACTTTGCCGGCTTCCGGTGCGGAGACCGCTTACTTTCAGGCTGCCATTGATGGCTCCGGCAACAAGAAGGAAGGCTCCTCCGCTCCAGTCGCTTTCAACCTCGTAAGTCAGAGGAATATATTTTTGTCTGCCAGGGATCCTGAATATTTCAAAGTTATCATTGCTTACCTCTATTCCAAAGTCCTTCAGGACTTCAAGTGTCATCTCAATATAGGGTTTGCTTCTGAGGTTTTTTACAAGTACGGTTGAATCCTTTTCGGCTACAGGCAGCGACATTAGCAAGCCTGTAAGCAGCTGGGAGCTTATTGATCCGTCAATTCTGCAATCGCCGCCTCCGAGAGGCCCTTTAATGGTTATGGGAAGATATCCTTCTGCAGTGTTGCATTCTACTCCAAGTTGTCTCAGCGCTTCTTCGATCATCTGCATAGGCCTTCTCTTCAGGGAGCCTGAGCCAGTTACAGTTATTTCCGCATCAAAGAGCGAGGCCACAGGTGAGAAAAGCCTGATTGCCAATCCCGATTCCCCGCAGTTGAGCTTTGTCTCCTTCAGTTCCCGGGAACCTGTGATCCTCATGGAATCAGGACCTGGTTTTACCTTCGCTCCCAGACTAACTGCGATGCTCATCGCGGCAAGAGAGTCGTCGCAGTAGGAGGGGTTAACAATAATGCTCTCCCCTTCTGCAAGAAGGGAAGCGGCAATTGCCCTCTGCGTCATGCTTTTTGATGGCGGTGCCTTTATCTCGCCTGAGATAAAGGAGGGCTCAACGGATCTTTCCATAAAGCTGGTTTCTTAGCTGTTTCCCGTCGGTGTATCAATCCCGTTATTCATGATCCTCATCTGGTGGTTGATTGATTCCTGATGAATAGCCTTGAAGATGGTGTCGATCATCTCACGGCTTAGTCCCTTGACCTGGCCGTTGAGCACCACCTTACGTATTATTTCATCCCAGCGGGTTGGCTGCAAGATAGTAATATTATTGTCCTTTTTATACTGTCCGATCGTTTC
>JAKLIJ010000108.1 GCA_022709665.1 Bacteroidota bacterium | reverse complement strand
TTTCGATGCACCCTATATAACAGATACTGTTCCGGGAGAAAAGACAGCTTATGTAACCGACGGCTGTTACCTTTTCACCACCGGTACCGGCAGGATTGGGATGATATGGTCGAGCTGGAAGGGCGATGATTATGTGCTTATGGCAGCCTACTCACCATCAGGGAAGCTTAAAGGGCCATGGGTACAGGACGATGAGCTTCTTTTTGAAAAGAACGGCGGACATGGCATGCTTTTCCGCACTTTCGAAGGGCAGCAGATGCTAAGTATGCATTATGTTGATCCATCAAAAAAAGGATCGGGAAGAAAGCCGATGTTCATAGAAGTCGATACCTCCGGCGACAAACTGATTTTCAGAAATAACGGACGGATTCTTAAATGACAATTGCTGTTATATTATTCACACTGACCTGATCAGCCTGCAATTCTTACAGCCTTTTTCTGAGCAGTCAGCGCCAGCCAGGTGGCAAGGAAGCAGTGATCCTGAGTCATGGCCGTTTCGGTGCGGTTTACCACGTCGTCGACCAGTTGTTCGCCGTAGGGCATGTAAACCTGTGAGCAATCGAAGTACAGGGTTTCCTTCTTGTTAACAAGGAAGAGGTGATCGCCTCCTTTTCTTCCTGCTATATCAATGTATTTACGCATCTCAATATAGCCTTCGGTGCCCAGGATGAAAGTCCTTCCGTCGCCCCAGGTTGCCAGTCCGCCGGGGGTGAACCAGTCGATACGGATGTAACCCGAAGCATTGGGACTCCTTACTATCATGTCGCCGAAATCCTGGTAAGCCGGGTAAAGGACTGTGTTGAAGTTGCCTATCTGGGAAAGTGCGACCTCTGCCTCAGTTGATCCGGTGTAGAACAGGAACTGGTCGCACTGGTGCGATCCGATGTCGCAAAGTATTCCTCCTGCTTTTCCGGGGTCAAAGAACCAGTCGGGACGGGTGGATGGGTTCATTCTGTGAGGTCCCAGGCCTATTGTCTGGACCACCTTTCCTATCGCACCATCGCGGATAAGCTCGCCGGCTTTTACCGAGGCCGGGTTTCCAAGGCGTTCGCTGTACATTATCGAATAGATGCGCCCGGTTTGTTTCTGTGTCTTTTTCACCTCTTTAAGCTGGCTCAGGGTAACTATTCCGGGTTTGTCGGCCATGAAATCCTTTCCTGCCATCATCACCCTGATTCCGAGCGGAGCCCGGTCGACGGGGATTGAGGCGCTGGCAACCAGCTTGACAGAGTTGTCGTCGAGTATTTCCTCCTCGCTGCGGGCAACTTTTACATCGGGATAGCGCTTTGTGAACCCTGCAAGCAATTCCGGCTCCCTGGCGTATACTGAAACCAGTTTTCCCCCTCCTCCTGTGAGGGCATCCGTCATGCCATAGATATGGCCGTGGTTGAGACCTATTACCGAGAACTTTATGGAGTTGGCCGGAGCAGGTCTTAATTCGGGTTTCAGAATGACTTCTTCCGGAGTGCGGGTTTGATTAAAACCACCTGCGAAGATTTCCGGGTGAAACATCGACATGGCTGTAAGACCTGTTGCTGAGGCCAGGGATTTCCTGAGGAAGTTGCGACGGCTCGTAGACATGATTTTTTAAATGAATTGATCAGTGATAAAATCAAATTAATTTTTCAGCTTAGTCATGAGAATAAGAAATATTCCCTACTCCGGTAATCTCCCTTCGTACGGCAGTTGTACTGAAAAGCTTTTTAAGGTCGGACGCGGTTAGAGGATACTTCGGATTGAAACTGTCAGATGAAACATATTCAAGTAATCCGGAATAAAGCTGCCGCGATTCAGGCTTTTCCTCCAGTTTCCGCAGGTCAGACATGCAGACCAGCAGTTTTCCTTTTCCGACAGAAAACTCAAAAATAAGTCCGAGTTTATGATTCCGTTCAATATTATCAATAACCTGAACTATGGGTTTGTAGCCGGCGGGGGTATTGTCGAGTATGAAGGGGCGGCTGTTTTTTACAATCGGCCACCACTGCCAGTTGGAATGGAATTCGGTGGGGAAGTCCCTGAAAACAGGATGTGACGGGTCGGTAAGGATACCCATGGTCCCGGGTGAAACAGGTTTTTTATTGGCTTCGGATATGCCCTTGAACATCCTGTAGTTCCAGTAGTCAGAAATAAACAGTCCTCCGACCGATTGATCCTGAATATCCTTGAAATCAGGGAACAGCAGTACCCTGCCTCCGTTCTCAAGAACGTCAATTGTTTTATTGTCAATCTTATCTGAGATCATGATCCCGTCCGGAACAGTTGTGTCGGTTTCTGAGGGATAGATCCAGAGCGGGTAGGAGTTTTCGTATTCCGAATCTTCGATTTTTATATCCAGGGTGACTTTTTCAGCTTTTTGCACCGGTGAAAGGTCAATTTCAATTTCAGGCAGACTGGTCAGTTTGCCCTGAAGCAAGTCGGCTATTTCGAAGCCCTCTTTTACTGTTTCATCTTTAGAGTTCTTAAGAGTCCATGATACTTTTGCGGATTTCATATCCTTCTCCGAATAGTTTGCCACTTTTATTGTTCCTTTCAGGATTTCGTTGTTTGTGAGGCAGTATTTTTCAGTAATAAAGAGGGGGACTACCTTATTGTTGAAGTGACTGAATTCCGCGGGGGTGATTAATCCCTTGCTGTCCATAAAAGCATCGAGAATTCCTATTAAGGCAGTTCCCTGTCCGGGAAAATCCTGGAGGTCAAGAAGGTGAAAACCGCCAAAACCGGGGGTACGCATAGCCATTTCAATATCGGCCCTGTAGCATAAAACACTGAGGGCGCCTGAAGCTTTGAAGAAATCCATTGCCTGATCTCCCAGATTATTCTCTTCGAGCCTAAGCTTAAAAACCTGGAAGTTCCATGGTTTAAGGACCCCGGTATATTTCTTTATTTCATTATAGTCGGGATATATCTGATATTGACCTACTTCTGTTCCGAGGGCAGGTACTGTACATTTCGATATTGCCTCCGAATAATCAGGAAGTGAAGAGGGGTAGCGGGCGTTGATATAGCCTCCGTCGTAAGCATCCGTGAAGGAGAAGGAGGCCCTGATATGTGTGCTGAAGGTTGTATCGGTATCGCGTCCTATCCTGCAACCGGCAAAATAATCCTCGCCTTCAGCCTGTCCTCGGAATCCCAGGTAATTATTTGATCCGTAAGCCATAAGGGGGCGGCTATCCGTCTTTCTGAAATGTGAGAGGAAATCCTTCATTACTTCCTGATCACCGGAAAGCTCGTTCCCGAGGGCGAACATGACGAAAGAAGCATGATTCCCATAGTTTTCGAGTATCTCATCCCCGGTTTTCAGGAGAAATTCATTAAGATCCGTGTTCCGGGTTTTGCTGAAGCCTCCCCAGAAAGGCAGTTCGGGCTGAAGGTATATTCCTTCAATATCGGCTGCTGCGAAAGCAGCTTCGGGAGGTGTCCAGGAATGGAATCTGTAGAAATTAATGTTGTATGATTTAGCGATTTGAAAAACCTTTCTCCAGCTGTCGATATCCATTGGAGGATGACCTGTAAGCGGGAAAACACAGGCATCGTGCTTCCCTCTCAGGAAAGTGGTGATGCCGTTTATTGCAAACTGGGTGCCGGCCGTGCTGAACCTCCGCATTCCGAAATTCACTGAAGTGCTGTCGCTCAAGTCTTTGCCCGAAAAAGAAACTGACAAATTATATAGAGCAGGGTTGAATTCGCTCCAGGTAATTACCCCTTTGCCCATCGGATAATCAAGTTCATAGTCATTTATCCCGGGCTCAAGGTTCAGCTTAAAAGTTTTAGTTCTTACCGCATGTTTTTCATCACTGTTGCGGGAATCAGCTTTCAGGCTTATTGATATCTCTTTGTTTTCGTTTGCTGATGAGAAAACACGGATCTTTACATTGACATTTTTTAAAGAGCTGTCGGGAAATACCTTAACTGACTTGATATAATCAGGGTTTGAGGCCTCAAGGCAGAAGTCCCCGATGATCCCGTTCCAGTTTGTTTGTGTATGTTCTGTCCAGGCATGAGAACCGGTGATGCCGGGAGGAACGGATCCAGGTCCGTTGTCGACAAGTATGGTAACTGCATGCTGCCCGGGCGTCAGGAAAGCGGTCAGGTCGTAGATCTGGGGTGTAAGGATAGACATGCTTTGCCCGGCCTTCAGAGTGTCGATCCATACTTCGGATGGTTTTGTTCGTTCCATCCTGAGAAGAATCCTTTTCCCATTCCATTCATCCGGAATGGTAATCGTTTTTCTGTACCAGGCCCATCCCTCATAAGTCCGTTCCCTCGACAGCCTCATGGTCTCGTGTCTGTTTTCATTCGGGATCCCCTTGTTGTTTTCATCGAGGGTTCCCGGCAGGGTAACCGTTTCCGGCAATGGCACCGCAAACCATTTTTCATCCCTGCCTTTTTTCAGCGAGTCGGCCGCAAACTGCCATTCGCCCGCGAGGGATTGTTTTTCATGGAAAGGTTTTTCAGTTTCACCTGTACAGGAACAGGTCAGAAGAATGATAATGACCGTAAATGCAAGTGATGGTTTCATGTTTTATCTTTTAGGATCAACTTACATACAAAGTAAGGATATTTACAGGTTGCGGGAAAGAGGTCAAGTTATAAAATTCTGCCAATAATGACTGACTGCAGGATGATGTAATTTGCAGGCGGATCTGATGTATGAAGAAGCATAAGGGTAAGTATCGCTGACCCTGCTGTAACGAACGGTTTACTGTTTATGAGGATTTTTTGGCACGAACCCAGACAGAATGCACTCCGATGTTGCTGCTGTTGTATTTTATCCACATGTAGCCAAGTGTCGTTCCCTTTCCGCAGTCGCTTCCCCAGCCGCCTCCCCATGAATTTTTTATGAGCCAGGCCTGAATTGAGTCATTCCAGCCTATTATAGTAACCCCATGGTTGACGTTGGTATGTTCTCCGGATGTGAATGAAGAAAAGACCCCTCCTGAGTATAACTTGAAGAGCTGATCTGCATAAAGTGCGGTTACAACTGCCCCGTGTCTGCAGATTGCTTCTTTGATCTGGGTCACGGTTGGTATTTTCCAAAGATCTCCTGAAGGATCAACTATTCCCCAGGATGCGGCAAAAAAGTCGGTTCGTGGTGTTGAAGTACTGCAACGGCCGTCAGTACCGGTATATGGAATATGGGTCTCATTATCCACGTTTTTGGCATTATCGACCATCCAGTCAAATACCGGAGCCATCCACCCTGCGGTTGAGTTGCCTGCTCCGGAACAATTTATTATATGTTGTTCAGAAGCATTGATAAAATCACCATTGATGATTTTGTAGCTGGTTTCAAAAGCTGCCATTGCCGAGAACGCCCAGCAGGTGCCGTGTGATTCCTGATTCCTGACCGGTGTGACAAAACCACGGTCCCTCATATCGAGGCTTGCCATACCAGGATTTCCGTAAACATAAGAGACGGGGCGTGCAGGCCTTGAGTGCCTGCCCTTAAGATTTGTTTCAACCGTATCTTCAGCCTCTTCCTTTTGCCGAAGAAGGTCGAGTTTCTTTTTCATCCTGAGGTTAAGCTGGCGTGACTCATCAGGAGAGAGCTTTTTTAGTCCCGTTATTTTTTCGAGAGGGAGATCGGCCACCGAAGTATAACCGACAATGAATTTAAGATTCCTGGATTTTATTTCATTCCTTGCGGCTTCCAGTTTATTTTTCAACTCCTGTGGAGCCTCAAGCTCCCTGAGTCTGTAATTTTCAGGAAGCTTCAGGTCCTGGGAAAGAGCAACACTGCCCATCAGCAGTGTTGCTGCAAAGAATAACGTTTTTCTCATCATTTTTTGATGAATTCAACCCTCCGGTTCATAGCCTTATTGGCCGGGGTATCGTTTGGAGCAACAGGTTTGGTTTCGCCTGCTCCCTCGGTATCCATTCGTGAGGCTTCGATCCCGAATTTTGAGATCAGTTCCTTTTTGACTGATTCAGCCCTGCGTTTTGAAAGGTCAAGATTCATGGCGTCGTCGCCGTCGCTGTCGGTATGACCGGTTATCTTCACGCTTACGCCTGGATTTTCCTTAAGAACATCTGCAATGCTTTTGAGGGTGCCGTATGATTCGGGTTTGATGTCGGCTTTGTTCACGTCGAATGTAATGCCGTATGTCACCAGTTTTCCTTCTGTGATAAGCTTGCTGCGTGTGTCGGGTGAGGCTGTGGTGATTTTCAGGTTGGTTACCATCGGCCAGCTGGCGCGATCCCATCCGGAGAAGAGGAGCCTGTTGAATTTTGTATGAGCATAGATATTTGTTGGTACATCAACTGTTTTTGCACCCTGATGGTAGATCCTCACCCTTCTCTTCTGGATCCAGATGATGACATGGTTTACCTGTTCGCGGACAACAGGGTTTTTTGAAGCCTGGCCGTCGATCCATTCCCCTTCCGGGTCATTGGTGTATCCCTTTGTCTCCCATCCGTCCTGTTTCAGGGTTATATGAAGACCGCTTTTCCCGGGATAGAGATCGTCATTGATCTCTTTGGGATCCTCCGGATCTTCTTCATAAAGGCTAAGGGCAATCCCATGCGCATATTCCTCATCGGGAATTATATCGAATTCTATAATGAAATTGTCAGGGAAAGCCACCTTATTTGAGTAACAGTAAACGGCATCTTCGCCATTCATGTGGAGCCATTTTCCGGGAGCTATATTGACTGTTTTGACCTCCCCGCTTCCGTTGGAAGTCCACAGGGCGGGAAAGTCGCCTGTGTTATCCTGGCTGAAATCTTCGTAAAAAAGTATCTTATCTCCCTGAACAAAATCGTATTGAGTGAAGCTTTCTAGTTTTTGCGGTGTTGCTGATGCACTTTTACCGGTTGATGCTTCTTTTCTGCCGGAATCATCCGATTCCCTTTCATTATCTTCTTCTTCCTGCTGCCTGGCATTATCCCCCGGGCCTGATTCATCTTCCACCTCATCGTCTGAGTTTTTCTTCTTTTTAAACATGTTTCCGACACCCTGTTCGAGTTTGTCGAATCCGGCATCCACACCCTGATCGATCCGGCTGTTAGCCCTGTCGGTACCTTTGTTCTTAATAATATCTTTTGGATTATTTATCTGAGCCATGGCATTTGAGCCCAGCAACAAAATGACAGCCGCTATGAGGAACGGCACAAACAATTTTTTCTTCATGAGCA
>JAKLIJ010000107.1 GCA_022709665.1 Bacteroidota bacterium | reverse complement strand
GATTATCTCCAGACCAGGTACTCCATAAACGATTCGATCCGTTTCGACAGGCGTGGTATCAGGTTCAGAAACACAAGGATAACTGATGAAGAAGGGAACAATGCCATTCTTTCAGGAGCCATATATCATAAATCGTTCAAGGACTTCACAGTTGATCTGACGGTCAATATGGATAAAAATGACTGTCTGGTACTTAATACAAGTCAGGGCGACAACGAACTTTTTTATGGGACGGCATATGTATCGGGAGTTACGACCATAAAAAGCGGTCCCAACTCTCTTTCTTTCGATATTTCGGCGAAAACGGGAAAGGGGACAAGCTTCTTCATACCCCTTAATTCCGGTCTGTCGGTTTCAGAATCATCATTTGTAACCTTCATAAATCGGGATTCTTCAATGATTGCCAGTGAAAAAAGCCTGCAGCCGGCCGCATCAAAGAACGGAGAATCGTCGCTGGAACTGGCTTTTGATCTTGATGTCACTCCTGATGCCGAGGTTCAACTGCTTATCGATCCAAAAGCAGGTGACGTGATCAGGGGTAAGGGCGCCGGTAAGCTTAACATAAGTCTGAACCGGAACGGAGACTTCAGGATCTATGGAGATTATGTAATTGAAGAAGGCGATTATCTGTTCACACTTAAAAACATCCTCAACAAAAAATTTGAGGTTGAAAAGGGAGGCAGGATAACATTCAGCGGCGATATAGAGAATTCCGGGATCGACCTTACAGCAAAATACAGGAACATAAAGACCTCCCTGTCGCCCATTCTCTTTCCCATACTTCAGGATCCGAAGTATGAAGCAAGGATTCCCGTTGAGCCTCAGTTGAATCTCTCGGGGAATCTGTTCAATCCGGTAGTTGGATTCAATATATATCTTCCGAATGCCGATGAAGAGACCAGGACCTATCTGAGGAATGCCATTACGACTGAAGAAGAAAAGAGCAAACAGTTCATATATCTTCTTGTCATGAACAGTTTTTATGCTGACCCGTCATACCGCGCATCGTCGGGTGTGGCTGGTACCGGAACATCAGCGATGGCTGTGACCACTACAGAAATGCTTTCGAACCAGTTGAGCAACTGGCTTTCGCAGATCAGCAACGATTTTGACGTAGGCTTTCTGTACACACCAGGTACAAAGGACCTGAGCTCGCAGCAGCTCCAGGTTGCACTCTCAACTCAATTGCTCAATGACAGGGTTACCATTAACGGAAACTTCGACGTAACAGGTACCGAAACTGAAGAAACACCTCTGATAGGTGATTTTGATATAGAGTACAGGCTGACTGAGAAACTGAGATTCAAGGTTTTCAACCGGTACAACAATCCCTACACCGGAAAGGGAGCACCTTACACACAGGGGCTTGGATTTTCTCTCAGGCAGGATTTCAACAAGCTTGCAGACCTCTTCAGGAAAAAACCTCCGTCAGAATTCAAAAAGGAAGAAGAGGTCAGTATCCGGGAATAAGAGTTGATAAATATTGAAATAATGTTATTAACACACAATAATAGACTTTGCCTGTTTTGCGTTTTTAAATATCTTCGCCGGCATAATTACGGGACGACGAGATAATTATTTCATTTATAATAAATTAATAAAAGGGCTAATATGGGATTTGTACAATTACTCATGCAGGAGGGACAGGAAACTACGGCTTTGGCTGCTCAGAAGCTGACTCTCCTGGATTTCGCGATCAAGGGAGGATGGGTTATGATCCCTATCTTCCTTCTATTTCTGATTGCCACTTACATTTTCATTGAAAGATTCTATGTAATAAAAAGGGCATCGAGGCAGGACACCAATTTCATGAACAGGATAAAGGACTATATACATGATGGCAAGATCGATGCAGCCCTAGCCCTTTGCAAATCCACCGATTCTCCTTCGGCCCGTATGGTTGAGAAGGGGATCAGCAGGCTGGGCAGGCCACTTCACGACATATCCACTGCGGTGGAGAACGTTGGTAAGCTTGAGATTTCCAAGCTCGAAAGGGGTTTTCCCACTCTTGCAACAATAGCAGGAGCTGAACCTATGTTAGGGTTTCTCGGAACAGTGATCGGAATGGTTCAGTCGTTCTACAATATGGAACAGGCAGGAAACAACATCGATGTTTCGATGATGTCTGGAGGTATTTATACAGCCCTTATTACCACAGTGGCCGGGCTTATAGTCGGGATCCTTGGGTATTTTGCCTACAACACTCTGGTTGTAAGGACAGAAAAGGTGGTTTTCAGTCTGGAGGCCACTATGACCGAGTTCCTTGATATTCTTAATGAACCATTGAAAACAGGTCGTTGACATGGCATTATCACAGAGAAACAAGATAAGCGTAAACTTCAGTTCGACGGGGATGACAGATGTCGTTTTCAACCTTCTGATCTTCTTCATGCTCACATCTACGCTGGTTCACCCTACTGCCTTAAAGCTTCTTTTGCCAAAAGGAAGCACGCAGACATCGGCAAAGCCCCAGACTACTATTTCAATAACTGCAGATCAGAAGTATTTTCTCGAGCAGCAACCAGTGACCCTTGAGACCATGGAAGCGCTTCTGAAAGAAAAGCTGGGAGCGAATCCGGAGACATATATTTCGCTTCATGCGGATAAAAACGTACCTTTCGAGACAGTTGTGGCAGTTCTTAACATTGCCCAGGCAAATAATTATAAACTTATAATTGCAACCTCACCCAAATAACAGCTTAAGGAATATTCCCAACGAAAGGACTAAGGGAATTATTGGCACCTCGCTGACAGCAATAATCACAATGGTGCTGTTGATCATTGTTGCCTTTTCTGCTCCGGAACCGCCTGAGACCGAAGAGGGAATACTGGTTAACTTCGGTTTGGACGAGACGGGGCTGGGCATGATCGAACCTTCAGCACCGCCGGTTGAAACTGAACCAGCTTCCCCTCCGCCTGTCACGCAGAACACTCAGACTGAAGAATCGATACTTACCCAGAATATCGAAGATGCTCCTGAAGTAAAGAAAGTGGACCCCGAAGCAGAGAGAAAAAGACTCGAAAAAATTGAAGCTGACAGAAAGATCAGGGAACAGATGGATGCTGAGAGAAAGCAGAAGGAGGCGGAGGAAGCTGAAAGAAAAAGGATTGCGGCTGATCAGAAGAGAGAGGCAGATATCAAAAATAAAACCCGTGACGCACTGGCCGGTTCTAAAAATGCCGGGACTACAAGCACCAGTGAAGGTGTTGCAGGGGGAACGGGCAACCAGGGAGTTCCTACCGGTTCGGTCGATTCGCAGAACAGGGGAGACGGCAGCGGACAGGGCAACCAGGGCATCTCATACAATCTTGGAGACAGAGGCGCTCAGTCGCTGCCCAAGCCTAATTACGACTACCAGGAAGGAGGCAAGGTGGTTGTGGAAGTCAGTGTCGACAGGTCAGGCAAGGTAACTTCTGCCAATCCGGGAGCAAAGGGTTCAACAACCCTCAACGCTGATCTTCTTAGAGTTGCAAAGGAAGCAGCCCTCAAGGCCAGGTTCGAGCCGAAAGCCGACGCACCAGTTACACAGAAGGGAACTATAACTTATAACTTTGTTTTGAGATAGTATCCCGCATCCGTCCTCATCCCTCCCGTGAATATCGTCTGCCTGGCGAATTAGGCTGGCGATCGATCAGAGAGTCAGATATGCATTAATTAGAGACTGAAAAGAGGGAAAGGTTTCATAAGTTCCTTCACCTTGTTGCCAACTGTTTTAATTACACTCTCATCGTCAATGTGTGAAAGGACTTCATCTATCAGTTCTACAATGACTTCCATGTGTTCTTCCTTCAAGCCCCTGGTGGTAATTGCCGGAGTACCGACTCTTAGCCCTGATGTAAGGAATGGAGATCTGGAGTCGAAAGGAACCATATTCTTGTTGACTGTAATATGAGAAAGGACAAGAGTATTTTCGGCCTTTTTGCCTGAAAGTTCCGGGAATTTTGTTCTCAGGTCTATAAGCATCAGATGGTTGTCAGTGCCGTTAGATATTACTTTATATCCCTTAGCCATAAAAAATTCCGCCATCACTGAAGCGTTCTTTTTAACCTGCGACTGGTACTTTCCGAATTCCGGCATAAGCGCTTCCCCGAATGCCACTGCTTTGGAAGCTATTACATGTTCGAGCGGCCCTCCCTGGACTCCCGGAAAAACGGCTGAGTTAAGAAGTGAAGACATCATTCTGACCTCACCTTTGGGAGTTGTAATACCCCAGGGATTCACAAAATCCTTACCCATAAGTATTATTCCGCCTCTGGGTCCTCTCAGTGTCTTATGTGTTGTTGATGTTACTATATGGGCATACTTAAGAGGATTATTAAGCAGGCCTGCAGCTATCAGTCCTGCAGGATGAGCCATATCAACCACAAGCATTGCACCAACGGCGTCTGCAATTTTTCTCATCCGTTCATAATCCCAGTCACGGGAGTAGGCTGAAGCTCCCCCGATTATCATTTTGGGTTTTTCCTTAAGGGCAAGCTCCTCCATCATGTCATAATCGACCAGGCCGTCTTCTTCTTTCACACTGTAAGCCACGGGTTTGTAAAGTATCCCTGAAGAATTCACCGGAGACCCGTGCGAAAGATGTCCGCCATGAGCAAGATTAAGTCCCATGAAAGTATCGCCAGGTTTCATTACCGTAAAGAAAACTGCCATATTGGCCTGAGCGCCTGAATGCGGTTGGACATTTGCATATTCAGCATTGAAAAGTTTTTTCAGCCTGTCAATGGCGATTTGTTCGGTCTGGTCGACTATCTCACACCCTCCGTAATACCTGTTTCCGGGGTAACCCTCTGCATACTTGTTTGTCAGCACCGATCCCATGGCTTCAAGGACCTGGGAGCTTACGAAGTTTTCAGAAGCAATCAGCTCAATGCCGTCTATCTGCCGCTGATGTTCTTTTCCGATAAGATCGAATATCAAAGTGTCTCTCATAGTAATGAATTCTGGTAAGTAATGAAAAGGATTACAACTCAGGTCCATGAACGGCGGTACAACCCCGGCTCACTGCCATTGACAAATATAATGCAAATAGGATATAGGGTAAATCATATCGTACCAAAATAATTTCTGCACTCTTTGATGCAGATAAAACCGGGGAAAAGATTACTCTTCTGAAAATTGAACGAGTAGTTCCCTGTATGTGCCGAATATCCTTGATTTAGAAAGGAAACCGACATAATAGCCCTTGTCAAGGACAGGCAGGTTCCAGGCATCGGTTCTGGTAAAAGCTTCCATAACAGCTTCAACCTTTTCGCCCAGGTCCAGGTATGTCGGAGGGATAGTCATAAGATCCTTTACAAATACGGTATTGTAAAGTTCGGTGTTGAACATTATTTCCCTGACATCATCCAGATTAACGACTCCCTGCAGAATATTGTATTCATCAACAACCGGGAAGATATTCCTGGAAGATTTTGAAATAGTCTTTACAAGCTCACCAAGGTTATCGGAAGCCCTGACAGTTATCAGATCTCTTTCTATTTCCTTTTTCCAGTCCATCATTGTGAGTACGGCCTTATCCTTGTCGTGTGTTATGAGTTCGCCCTTTTCTGCAAGCTGGATATGATATATCGAGTGACGTTCAAATCCCTTAATAGTCATATAGGCGGTTGTTGATGTAATGATCAGGGGGATAAGAAGTGAATATCCTCCTGTAATTTCAGCAATCAGGAAAATTGCGGTCAGGGGTGCGTGCATCACAGCAGCCATTGTCCCTGCCATCCCTACCAGTACAAATCGGTTATCAGGAAGGTTGACCAGGGCAAGTCTGTTCAGAAGGCTGGCTGTCAGAAAGCCGGTTATGCCACCCAGGAACAATGTAGGCGCAAATATCCCGCCCACACCACCTGCACCAGTTGTGCTGCTGCTGGCGACGACTTTCAGAAGAATAAGGCAAATAAAAAAAAGTGAAAACACCAGGTATCCGTTTCCAAGTCTTGAAAACAGCGAGTTCTGAAATAATGATTCGGATTCTCCTTCAAGCAGTGCCATGATGGCATCATAACCCTCACCATAAAAAGCAGGAAATATAATCACAAGAATCCCCAGCACCAGTCCTCCGGCAAGAAGCCGGACAAAAACGTTGCGAATCTTCTTATACCTGGCCTCAAGGAACAGTGTCAGTCTGGTGAAGTAAAGGGAAACCAGTCCGGTAATTCCGCCCAGAAGAAGGTACCATGGAATATTTCGGATATCGAATGCACCTGTTACAGTGAATGAAAGGAGGACATCATCTCCCATAAGGAAATATGCCACTGAAGCTGCAGTAACCGAAGATATCAGAAGAGGAACTATCGACGACATAGTAAGATCAAGAAGGAGCACCTCAAGGGTAAAAACTATACCGGCAATCGGAGCCTTGAAAATTCCCGACACTGCACCTGCAGCTCCGCATCCGATAAGAAGAGTGACATACCGGTAATTCATGCCGAAATACCTGCCGACAGTGGAACCGATTGAGGATCCGGTCAGCACAATAGGGGCCTCCGCTCCTACCGAGCCTCCGAAACCTATAGTGACCGTTGATGCGATAAGGGATGTCCAGTTGTTATGCCCGCTTATCCTGCTTTTCTTCCTTGATATGGCGTGCAGTACCTTGCTTACTCCGTGTTCAATATTATCCCTGACAAGATACCTGACGAACAAAACGGTCAGAAATATCCCTAATACAGGATAAATAAGATAGAGATAGCTTCCGGATTCAGGGGTAAGGCCATCTGTGAGCAGTCTCCTGGTGTAATGAATGGAATTCTTCAGAACTGCGGCAGCAAGGGAGCTCAGCAATCCGACAATAAGGCTGAGAAAATAGATAAGCCGCGTCTGATCGATTTCAGCAAACCTTTTCGAAAAGAAAACTCTTAAAGATCTTGTTGTCGCCATAGGACTGCAAAGATAAAAACAATAACAAAGTGTCTCCGTTTTTAATTAAGTTTGTCATTTTACAAAAAGCCGGAGATGATAGATTTCAGGACATACAAGCTGGAAAACGGATTAAGGCTGATCGTTCATGAGGACAGGTCGACCCCCCTGATAGCCATGAACCTGCTGTATGATGCCGGCTCGAGGGATGAGGATCCGTCAAAGACCGGAATGGCTCATCTTCTTGAGCATTTAATGTTTTGCGGCACAGAGAATATTCCTGAATATGATCTTCCGCTCCAGCTTGCCGGAGGAGAAAACAATGCGTTCACCAACAACGACATAAC
>JAKLIJ010000106.1 GCA_022709665.1 Bacteroidota bacterium | reverse complement strand
ATAAAGGAAAGGGAGAAGTACCTTGTCGAACTGGCTTTCGAAAAACTCGGAAGGATCAGAGGTTTGCATATTCTGGCTGATAACATTACAGAAAGGCTGGGTGTATTCTCATTCTATCTCGACAAGATCCATCATAACCTCGTTACCAAACTACTGAATGACAGATTCGGAATACAGGTCAGAGGAGGCTGTTCCTGTGCAGGCACTTACGGCCACTTCCTGCTCAACGTCGATTTTCAGCTGTCGATGGAGATAACAAAGAGAATAGAAGCCGGAGACCTGTCGATGAAACCCGGCTGGGTAAGGCTTTCACTTCATCCCACTATGACAGAAGATGAGTTGCTTTTTATTGCCGACGCCATTGAACAGCTCGCAGATAATGCAGGTGAATGGGAAAAGGATTACTGCTACAACAGTCACACAAACGAGTTTAACCATAAAAGCTACGGGGAGGTCAACCTTGCAAAGACTATGAGATGGTTTGAAACCGGCTGAAAACAGTTTCACCGGAAATATTGATGCAAAATTTCGGACCGAAATGAGGCCGGAAGTTTTAATTCACTATTTTTGTACCCCGAAATACGGCCCGTAGCTCAGCTGGTAGAGCACGTGACTCTTAATCATGGGGTCGAGAGTTCGAGCCTCTCCGGGCCGACCAAGAGCAGGAAGCAGTCCTGCTCTTTTTTTTTGACATGAAGCTGTTTTCCCAGAGCAAAGAATTCAGCTCAGAATGAATAACTTTGTCAGCAACGCACAGTCAAAACCTTTATTAGAACAAGCCGGTGAAGGAACCGCGATTCGAGAATATCACAGCAATAGTACTGGCAGGGGGCAGAAGCACCAGGATGCAAGGAATTGATAAGAGCATGCTTCCGGTGAAAGGAGTGCCCATGATACAGCACGTTATTAACCAGCTTGGGACTAATTTCAGTGAAATCATTATTAGCGGGGACCCCGAAAAGTATGGTAAGCTCCGGCAAAGAATAATTCCTGACACGACACCCGGCCTGGGTCCTTTAATGGGAATACATAACTGTCTGGCAGCCTCCGGAACGGAGATGAACTTCGTTACCGCATGCGATATACCGGACATCAGCTATGGGATTATTGAAAAGATGATGGAGCAATCAGAAGGGTTTGACATAGTGATGCCTGTGATCAATGACAAATACTTCCAGCCCCTTCATGCCCTTTACAGAAAAACGGTTTTGCACGAAGCTGCCAGGCTTCTTGAGGAAGGAAGGTTTAAGCTCCTGGAACTCGCAGTCCGGGTAAGGACCAGCTATGTCCGACAAACAGATCCGTTTCAGTTTCCAAATATCAACAACATGGAAGATTACGAAAACTACTGCAGGCTAAAAGCTTACAAATGAAATAATTCGAAGCGTGGTTCCTGGTGACAGGTTACAGGTTTCGGGTGGTCCCTGTTTTTAATTTCGACTGATTCTCTTTTACATTTTATTCATTTTTGCATTCTTTTTGCTTTAAAGAATAATTTGTTTATATGAATTATAATTTATAGCATAATATTTGTTTTTACATATTTTTGTTTTTTGATTTGGTTTTGTTTTTACGAAAGATTATCTTTGAAGCGATTTTTACGGCATTAAAATACACTTGCAAAACAGACACCAACAAAAAACAGATCCAAACATAAAAAAGACACCTTTAGTAAACAAATACAAACAGATTGATTCAACCATGCCGGATAAAGAAATAATTAAAATACTGACCGACAACAAACTTAAAGTCACTCCTCAGAGAACAGCCGTCCTGGAAGTGATCTTTAATCTGAACAACCACCCCTCTGCCGATAATATAGTTGACTCCTTACGGCTGAATTTCCCACATATACCGATCAGTACCGTTTACAAAATCCTCGACGTATTCGTGGAAAAAGGAATAGTGGCAAAAGTCAAAACCGATGACGATGTCATGAGATATGATTTCATAAACGAAAAACACCACCACCTCTATTGCGCCGAATCAAACCGTATCGAAGACTATTTCGACGAAAAACTCGACAAAATAATCGAGGACTACCTTAAAAATAATCCTATCCCCAACTTCAGGATCAAGGATATCAAACTGCAAATCGTGGGTAACTTCACAGATAAACGTGCTGATTATTCCCCGAAAAATAAACCCGGCTTTCCTGATTGACAATCCAATTATGTGTAGTAACTTTTATGGGATTTCCTTACGTTTCCACGATACTTATTATAACTATTGAAAATTAAACTAAATCAATTATTTAATACCTAATCAAAAATTGCTATGGAAGAAAACAAAACTTACGCAATGCCGCGAATAGGAGACAATGCTCCTGAATTCAAAGCTGTTACCACCCAGGGCGAGATCAATTTCCCTTCAGACTACAAGGGCGGCTGGGTTATCCTGTTCAGCCATCCGGCCGACTTCACTCCTGTCTGCACTTCGGAATTCATGACTTTTGCCAGCATGGAAAAGCAGTTCAATGAGGCTAACTGCAAACTTGTAGGTCTTTCTGTCGACGGTCTCTACAGCCATATCGCATGGCTCCGCACCATCAAGGAGAAAATCCAATATAAGGGAATGAAAAATGTAGAAGTGACCTTTCCGCTTATTGAGGACATCACAATGCAGGTTGCCAACAAATACGGTATGCTCCAGCCGGGCGAAAGCTCAACAAAAGCTGTCAGAGCTGTATTCTTCATCGATCCCAAGGGCATCATCCGTACCATTATATATTATCCTCTCAGCCTTGGACGAAACTTTGACGAACTCTACAGGGTTCTGATCGGCCTGCAGACCGCTGACGAGTTTTCAGTTGCCCTTCCTGCCGACTGGCGTCCCGGCGACGATGTGATCGTTCCTACCGCCGGTTCATGCGGTGTAGCAAAACAGCGTATGGAAAGCAAGGATGAAATGACCTGCTACGACTGGTTCTTCTGCACGAAAAAACTCGATAAGGAAAAAGTGCTGAAAGCCATCCTTAAGAAATAATTGAAACAATAACAACGCTAAAGTGTTTAATAATGATTGAAATCACTTTTGACGGCGGCAAAGTCGTAACTGCCCATTCAGGCGGCCATATTATCAAAACTGATCAGCCTCTTGACAACGGCGGCGGAAACACAGCGCCCGCTCCTTTTGAACTGTACCTGGCTTCGATAGGAACCTGTGCGGGAATTTATGTCAAGTCATTCTGCGACAACCGCCGGATACCTGCGGAAAACATAAGGATATTGGAGCATATAGAGTACAACAGGGAAACACACCTTCCGAGCTCCATAAAACTCGAAATAAAGCTCCCTCCCGATTTTCCCGAAAAATACAGGGATTCACTTATAAACGTGGCAAATCTCTGCCTCGTTAAAAAGTCAATAGCAAACCCTCCTGAATTTTCCGTAACCGCTTCATACTGAAAGAATGGCCGGGCATCAACCCGGCCATTTCATTTTTTCCAGATAACGATCTTCGGAAAGTGAAGCTGTCCTCCTATTCGATATACATGTTAAGCAGCTGCTCAAGAAGTTCCTGCTTACCGCTTCTGACTTCCGGCTCTCCTGATTTCTGAGCAAGATTCCTCAGGTCTTCCAGGTTAAGCTTTCCGTTTTCAAAATCCTTGCCCGATCCTTTGTCGAACGACTGGTACCTGTGCTTCCTCATCTTAAAGTAATCACTCTCATTTAAAATCCTTTCAGCAGCAATCAGAGCTCTTGCAAAGGTATCCATACCGCTGATGTGGGCAATGAACAGATCCTCCTGATCAGTCGAATTTCTCCTGATGTGCGCATCAAAATTGATACCTCCGGTCCTGAACCCTCCGGCCTGCTGTATAACCAGCATGGCTTCAGTTATCTCATATACATTGGTAGGGAACTCGTCAGTATCCCATCCGTTCTGATAATCTCCCTTATTGGCATCAATGCTTCCTATCATATCATCGCATGCCGCCACCTGGAGATCATGAGCAAAAGTATGACCTGCCAGCGTGGCATGGTTAACCTCGATATTCAGCTTGAAATCCTTGTCGAGTCCGTAATTCTTCAGGAAGCCAATAACTGTTGCAGCATCATAATCATACTGATGCTTGGTTGGTTCCATCGGTTTGGGCTCAATAAGAAAAGTACCCCTGAATCCTTTCTTCCTTCCGTAATCCCGGGCTGTCGACAGCATCATCGCCATATGGTCGAGTTCCCTCTTCATGTCGGTGTTGTGAAGACTCATGTATCCTTCCCTGCCTCCCCAGAAGACATAGTTCTCGCCACCCAGCGCTATTGTGGCATCAATGGCATTCTTTAGCTGAACTGCCGCATTGGCAACAACAGCAAAATCAGGATTGGTAGCGGCGCCGTTCATATACCTGGGATTGCCGAAAAGATTTGCAGTTCCCCACAATAATTTCACCCCGGTCTGTTCCTGAAGATCCTTCATCACCGGCACAAACTTCTCAAGCCTTTTCTCTATATCAAAAACAGATCCGTCATTCCCCACAACATCGACATCATGAAAACAGTAATAGGGAGCGCCAATCTTTGTGATGAACTCAAATGCCGCATCCAGCCTGCTGCTGATCCTGTCATCCGGATTCAGTTTGTCCCATGGAAAGAAATGCGTCGTACTGCCAAACTGATCGGTTCCGTCACCGCAGAATGAATGCCAGTAAGCAATGGCAAAACGCAGATGATCCTTCATGGTTTTTCCCGAAACCACCTGTTCGGGATTATACCATCTGAAAGCAAGAGGATTCTTCGATTTCCTGCCTTCATACTCTATCTTCCCTATGCCGGGATAGAACTCTTTTCTGCCTTTGTAAATCATATCAGTAAATATTAATAAGGTATTGTTTGATCCGTTTCCTACAAAATAAGTTATTAAGAGTGAACTTTCAGTATTATTTCGATTAATTATTAAATACTTTTAAGAAGTTCTTCCCATTTTCCATAGGCATTTATGTAGGCACCTGTCAGGGCCAGGTCAGGTTCAGTGGTTCCCACCGGTCTGAGGCCTGAAAATGCCTCACCGGCTGATTTGTAATATCCGCAGCCTATTCCCGCACCACGGGCTGCTCCAAGCGATCCATCCGTGTTATAGAGATTGATGACAGCTCCCGTGATGCACGAAAGCGCTTCCCTGAAAACAGGACTGAGAAACATGTTCGCCTTTCCTGCTCTGATCTGGCCGGCATCTATTCCGGTCTCCTGCATAATATCCAGACCGTACCTGAACGAAAATGCTATCCCTTCCTGGGCAGCCCTGAAAAGATGACCGCTTGAATGCCTGTTAAAGTTCAGTCCGGAGATACGGCATCCCACATCCCTGTTCTGCAGCATCCTTTCGGCTCCGTTGCCGAAAGGAAGAACAGACAGGCCGTCGGAGCCCGGGCCGGCCTCCGAAGCAAGCCCGTTCATCGTGTTATAATCGAGGCCGCTTCCCGTATTCCTTTTCAGCCACGAATTAAGTATACCTGTTCCGTTTATGCAAAGAAGGACTCCAAGCCGCGGATTACTGCCAGTGTGATTTACATGAAGAAAGGTATTGACCCTCGAGAGCGGATCAAACCTCGTCTTATCGGTCACCCCGTAAATAACCCCGGAGGTGCCGGCTGTTGCAGCTACTTCACCGGGCTGCAGGACATTCAGTGAGAGTGCATTGTTAGGCTGGTCGCCCGCCCTGTAGGAAACAGGTATCCCTGCAGGCAGATCCAGTTCTCTGGCAGCGCTTTCAAGCAGTCTGCCCTGAACAGAGAAGGACTCAACCTGATCAGGTATAATATCCCGGCTGAATCCGAAATACTCCATAAGCTCCCCCGACAGCTCTCCTCTGCTGAAATCCCAGAAGATCCCTTCGGAAAGACCCGTAAAAGATGTCAATGCTTCACCTGTCATCCTCATTGCCATATAATCGCCCGGGAGCATGATCCGGTATATCCTGCCGTATAAATCCGGCTCGTTTTCCTTTACCCAGGCAAGCTTGGCCGCGGTAAAGTTTCCGGGGGAATTAAGAAGATGAGACAGGCAAAAATCGCTTCCCAGCTTCTCAAAGGCAGCCTGACCGTAGCTTACTGCCCGGCTGTCGCACCAGATGATTGACGGCCGGAGAGGCTTCATGTCACTTCCAACTGCAACCAGTCCGTGCATCTGATAAGATATCCCTATGGCTCCGATACCCGACTTCCTGTAGCCAAGCTGACTGACGCAATCATGAACAGCCGATTTCAGGTTCAGCCACCAGTCTTCAGTATCCTGCTCGGCCCAGCCAGGCCTGGCGGCAATAATCTTCATCTCCTCCCCCGGATAGAAAGCTGAAGCAACGCACTCGCCCGATGCACCATCCATTATTGAAGCCTTCACCGAGGAGCTTCCCAGATCAATTCCTAACAACAGCATATCTTTTTCTGTTTTTTTTAAATACTTAATCAAACGTCATTATTTCCACTACTGCAACGGAACCTTTTCGCTTTACCTTCCGGGCTTACTGATTCCCTGCTTCATGTTTCTTTGAAGCCTGAGGCTTCTTTCTGAGAGTCGATTCCCTCACTATCAATTCATGTTTTACTATAATGGTGCTAAGGCTTGATGTGCCTTTATTATTCAGGATGTTTATAAGCGAGGAAGCTGCAAGTCTTCCTATTTCCCTTGCCGGATAATCAACCGTCGTAAGACACGGTTTTATCACCCTGCTGACTGGCTCATTATTGAACCCTGCCACGGCAATATCAGCGGGAATCCTGATGCCTGATTTCTGAAGCTCGCAAATCACTGCAACAGCCGAGGTATCGTTGGCCGCGAAGATCCCGTCGGGACGGTCCTTCATTCTCAGAACAGCCTGAGCGGCTTCAGACCCGGCCTGGCTGGAAAGCTCACTTACCATAAGCAATTCGTTGTCAAAGGCTATCCCGTTGTCGGCAAGTGCCTGCCTGTACCCCTCAAACCTTCCGGAATATACATTGCGAAGCAGATTTCCGCTCACATGCATTATCCGCCGGCATCCCTGGCTTATAAGATGCGATGTCACTTCATATCCTGCCCTGAAATTGTCTATCACAATTCCCATACACCCGGGGCAGTTTGCGACACGATCGAAAAATACTACGGGAATGTTTTTTCTGAGTATCTGATTGAAATGATCAATGTTCTCAGTGTCGTATGCAAGTGAAACAAGCAAACCGTCCACCCTGCTGTGGAAAAGAGTCGAAACACAACCTGTTTCCTTCTTGCCTGCCTCCTGCGACTGACTTATGATCAGACCATATCCATTCTGGTTGGTTATCTCCTCCATGCCTGCTATTACAGTGGCCATGAAATAACTGTTCAGCTTGGGAACCACCACCCCTATGGTCTCAGTGCTCCTTTTCCTCAGACTGCTTGCAAACTTGTTCTGCTGGTAACCCATCTCCC
>JAKLIJ010000105.1 GCA_022709665.1 Bacteroidota bacterium | reverse complement strand
CTTGAAAGCCTGATAGCGATGTATAATCCGCTGACCTCGCTGGATCTTTCGAAAAATACAGCTCTTATATATCTTAACACTGAATCCTGTCCCCTGAATAATCTTGACATTTCAAGGAATATACTGCTGACAGGGGTTAATTGCTGGGGTAATGGTCTGACGTCGCTGGATATTTCAAAAAACGCTGCCCTTGAGCAGCTCAATTGCAATTCAAATCATCTGACTTCGCTCGATCTTTCAAATAATCCCGCATTGGAGATACTCATGTGTGAATACAATGACCTGGAAACGCTCGATCTTTCAGAGAATCCTGTGCTGACAGGGTTATTATGCTCCGACAATGAACTGACCTCGATCAATATCTCAGGATGTGACCTGCTGGAGTCACTAAACTGCGGATACAATCAATTGACCACCCTGGATCTGACAAGCAACTCAAAAATTAACCGCCTTGCCATCGATCATATGCCTTCGCTGACTAAGGTATGCGTCTGGGTCATGCCGTTCCCGGTATCGGCATACACTGATGGCAGCCCGAACTTTTATTTTACAACTGATTGCAGTAAATAAGTGACAGATGCGCCGGGAATCAAAATACAGAAATTACGCAGGAAACAGATCGTTTGTTTATCTTTCGTTAATCATTTTATTTATATCGGCCGCCTGTGAAAAGAATCCTGAGAAGTCCGGATTGACCGATATTGACGGGAATGTTTATGACACTGTGGTCATCGGCACCCAGGTCTGGATGGCTGAAAACCTGCGCACCACACGTCTGAACGACGGAACTCCGATCCCTCTTGTCGAATCCGACACTGCGTGGGCGAACCTGGAGTCTCCCGGATACTGCTGGTACGGGGATTATGAAGCATTTTTCAGACTGAACCATTACGGAGCACTGTATAATTTTTATGCCGTCAGTACAGGAAAGCTTTGTCCGGAGGGATGGCATGTTCCCGATACGGATGAGTGGTATACTCTTTTACTGTTCCTGGGGGATGAGATTGCAGGCGGAAAGATGAAAGAGACCGGCACCCGCGACTGGCTGCAGCCCAATACCGGGGCAACCAATGAGTCGGGTTTCAGCGCATTGCCCGGAGGTTTCCGGAACACTTATTACAAGGATTACCAGAGATTCAGAGTGTCGGGTTATTTCTGGCATTCGAACCGTAGCGACGCGATGCGGGCAGAACATAATTCTTCCGATGTGATCCATAGCAGCCTGCAAAGTAACGACGGGGCTTCGGTGAGATGTGTGAGGGACTGAGCAGGAAAGTCGTGCTGGTCATGCAGGTCATGCAGGTCGTGTAGGTCGTGCAGGTCTCTGCCCATACAGGTCCTAATTAATAAGAAAGCCGCGTACCGCGTACCGCACGCCGCGCACCGCGTACCATTTAAAATTTACCCTTCAAATTGATTATTTGTTTTCAAAAATACCTATATTAGTAGACTAATAACTAATAATCTGGTAATATTACAAAGAACACCATGAAATCAATTATTAAAACCAGTCTTTGGATCGTACTTCTTTCAGCTATCATAATAAGCTGCGGAAACTCCGGTCAGGTGAAGGAGGACCGTCTTATAACCATTGACCTGAAGGAGCTGCCTCCCCGGGGAACCCTGAACTTGTCGGACCTGGGGGCCGTAGATATTCAATACATTCCGCTTGAGACCACCGGGCAGGGTGTAATACCGGGAATAAGAAAGATCCTGGTAAGCAGGGATTACTTCCTGACAGTTTATTTCTCAAATATCTTTATGTTCCGCCACGACGGTACCTTTGTTACCAAAATTGGGAAGGTAGGAAAAGGCCCCGAAGAATTTACGGTTGCCCATGATGTTGACATCGACAGGAATGACGGATCAATATATCTGGCAGCCGGATTTCAGCAGAAGTTCTTTGTTTTCACACCGGAAGGCAATCTCGTACGGACTTTCAAAACACCCCTGTCGTCAGCCATGAATTTCAGGCTCACCGGCGATGGGATCCTGTGTTACTATTCAAACCACATGGGTGAAATTGAGAACAGTTTTATTCTGGTGGATACAACGGGCACCATTTTAAAGAATTTTCCAAATAAATATCCCTGGACCAGGACTGTTCCGAATGTTTTTTACCAGGGAGAAAACCTTTTTTACAGTTTTGATAATGAGGTAAGGAAGAAGGAAATTTATTGCGATACTGTCTATTCCTGGAGAAACGGCGGTTTTGAGGCTCATATGGTAATCGATGTCGGAAGCCGCCGCCTTACACCTGAAGCAAGAACCGCCGGCCCCGCCGAAATTATCATGAAGAGTTTTCTCCATCCGATGGAGCTTTTCGAATTTGGGGATAAGGTCTATTATGAGTTTATAAGTTCACAGAATGACAAGATGGAAGGTCTTGCCTTTATCGGATCAAAGGATGGTGAGTTTAGGGCGTTTTTTGATCCCGAGAAGGAGCTTTTGAATGATATTGACGGCGGTCCCAACATCTGGCCGAGGGGTACATGGGATGACAATACGCTTGTCTCATGGGTAGAAGCCTTAAGCCTTAAGAACTGGGTAAACTCTGATGCCTTTAAGAACAGCAATCCCCGGAATCCCGGCAGGAAGGCGGAGCTTGTCAGGCTGGCTGAGAGTCTTGAAGAGACGGATAATCCGGTGCTGGTGCTGGTGAAGTTTAAGGAATAATCGTGACAGGCGTGACGGCATGACGGCGTGACAGCGTTCACAAAACAAACTCAAGGAAATTTTCAGGTGTAATACATTCAAAACAAGCATTATTATAGTTTTCAATAAATGCTTTCGGGGGCTTTGCCTTCTTTTTGGGGTTCCATTTGAATTCAAATCCATATAGTCTGCCATTGCGGTCTTCAACCATATCAACCTCCTGCCTGTCGTATGTTCTCCAGAAGTAATTGACGGAGTAGATCTTTTTGTAAGCCTGTTTCTTTATCCGTTCGGTGAAACAGAAATTTTCCCAGAGCATTCCTGTATCCATTCGGGTCGACAGATCATTGAAATTGTTGATCAGGGCATTTCGGACTCCATTATCCCAGAAATAGTATCGCGAGGTACTGGTGATTTCCTTTCTCAGGTTGGATGAGTAGCCTCCGATCTTATAGATTATAAATGACCTCGCAAGTAATCCCAGGTACCTTTCAACTGTTTGCTTTGCAATGCCCAGATTACCGGAAAGTTCGGTAAGGGAAACTTCATTGCCGATCTGAAAAGCAATTAATTTGAGCAGGTCAAGCATTTTGTCAGTGTTTTTGATACCATCGATCTCCAGAATATCCCTGAACAGGTAAGAATTCCTCAGGGTAATCAGGTAATCTTTTTTTCTTTCATAATTAGCTGCGTTGAGTGTTTCAGGATATGTTCCGTAGATAAGATAGTCAGAAAGGTTATGAATAACATGCATCCTGCCATGAAGTTCCGATATCTCCATCATCGATATGGGGAACAATGGATAGAGTATCTGCCGACCGGTCAGAGGTTCTCCCACCTGGTTCAATAGTTCAAAAGAAGAAGAACCGCTGGCAATCACTGAAATTTCAGGACTGGAATCCACCAGAATTTTTAAACCCCATCCGATTCCGGGGATTCGCTGGGCTTCATCAATAAAAACAATATCATAACCTCTGAATGAGGTTGTTATCCGATTTTTATTTTCTGATGACAGGAGATTCCTGAGATCGATATCATCGCCGGTACCTGAAAAGATCTTTTCTTTCCGGTTCTTCAGAAGTTTTTCGATGACTGATGTTTTACCAGCCCTTCTGGCTCCGTAAACCACCAGAACCTTGCCTTTCTGCAGAATTGAGTCGAACTGATTTTCCAGCGACCTGGTTATCCATACCATAATACACATTTCAAATTTATACAAATATAATAAATATGAACATACAAATTGCCAAATTAAGCTAAATATGGCAATGTTATATACTATATTCTGCATATTTTGAGCACAAACCAGACGCCGCATACTAGCAGTCGCCCCATGACTTACAGCATATAGCATACCACATACAGTTTCCATTTTCTTTTCCCTTTCTACCGAAAAAAATAGTTTCAAACTTTCTTTTTATTCTGATTATTACTTAAATTTAAAGTCGTTAATGTCCTTTTTAACCTAAGTCGTTCAAAATGAAAATCCGGCTTCTCCAGTTTCTTGTTTTAACAGTGAGCCTGGCTGTCTCGTGCAAACCCAAAACAGCCGATAACCTTGAGGAAATGGCTCGTCGTGCCTCACATCCCGAAGCGGTTCTTGTTAAGACCGTAAAACTTGAAAAATCAACCTTTTACCATGAACTGGTATCCAATGGCAAGGTGTATTCATCAGAAAAGGCTGTTGTGCCATTTAAGGTTAACGGGGTGATTAAGGAATTAATGATCCGTAACGGGCAGAAAGTAAAGGCGGGAGATGTTCTTGCAGTGATCGAGGATTTTGAATTCAGATCGCAACTTGAGAGCGCAAAGCAGAATCTTGAAAAGGCACAGATCAACTTTAAGGATGATATCTATAGCAAGTACATGACTTTGGATACTATTGCCATTGCCCCTGAGAAAACCAGGACCTCAAGGATAAGGACCGGCCTTGATGATGCTGTTACAGCCCTCCGGCTGGCGGAATACAACTACAACAATACCAGGATTCATTCACCCATAGGCGGCGTGGTGGCCAATCTCGAGGCTCTTCAGTGGAATCCCAGCCAGAATTATAAAAATCTGTGCACCATAATCAACGACCAGAAGATGGAGGTTGAATTCCCGGTCATCGAATCGGAATACGGTTTTATAAGCCAGGGAATGCCCGTGGGCATAATGCCGTTCATTAACGACAGCACTGTCATTTCCGGTACCATTACCCAGATCAATCCCCAGGTAGATGAGACGGGAATGGTAAAGATAAAAGCAGGACTGCGGAATAACGGCCAGCTCATCGACGGGATGAACGTGAAGGTCGTCATCCGGAAGCCTGTTCCAGGCCGGCTGGTTGTCCCGAAAGAAGCCCTCGTGATACGCCAGGGGAGGGATGTGATCTTCGTGAGACAGGATTCGCTGGCGATATGGAAATATGTAACTGTCGAATTCGAGAACAGTACCAGCGTATCCGTCAGTGAGGGCCTTGAACCGGGCGATCTGGTCATTGTAAGCGGAAATGTCAATCTCGCCCACGAAACAATAGTGAAGGAGGAATGAATACTGAACCTCATCACAGCTCTTTTCTCTCCACATTCACTGTCAACATTCTGTTTGTAATGCTGATCATTGTCGGTGCGGCAATGATCCCTTTGCTCTCCCTCCAGCTGAACCCGACAAGATACCTTCCGTCGCTCACCATCTCTTGGACCTGGCCCGAAGCCCCGGTACGGGTTGTCGAGCAGGAGGTCACCACCGTGCTCGAGGGCATGATAACAACTGTCACCGGTGTTAAGAAAGTGTCTTCCTATACTTTCAATAACGGCGGAAACATTACCGTCGAATTCGACAGGAATGTCGACCTGAGGGCAAAACGCTTCGAGCTTGCTTCCCTTTTGAGGCAATCGCGCGACAGGCTTCCCGAAAGGGTCTCATACCCCGAGATAGCCATGAACATGCCTTCAAATCTCTCAGGATCCCTCATTCTTGGCTTCCAGCTTAACGGCAACGCCAGCCCGTCGTATATATACACTGTTGCTGATGAAGTTATCAAGCCTGCAATTTCAGTTGTGGAAGGTGTTTACAGCGTTAATGTCTATGGAGCGACTCCGCGTGAATGGGAGATTGTATATGACCAGCAGAGACTGGCGTCATTAGGGATTAGTGCGTCTTCAATAAGCACCGCAATCAACAACTACCTGCTTGAGATGGAACTTGGAGGAGCATTTGAACTGAACAGTTCCGGACCAGCCAAAATGACCTATCTGACCCTGCTTGGAAACACTGATCCGGAATTCAAATGGGAGGATATCGCTGTGGCGAAGTCGTCGGGAAGGATCGTTCACCTGAACGACATTGCTTCAGTGAGGATGAAGGACAGGCGGCCTCAGAGTTATTACAGGATCAACGGCCTCAATACAATTAACATCAATGTAAATGCCGGCAGGAATGTAAATAATATCAGGGTGGCAGGTGAAGTAAAGGCTGTCCTGGAAAGCCTTAAAAAAGAACTTCCCCCCGGTTACAGCGTCAGGACATCGATCGACAATACCACCTACCTCAGGGAGGAGATCTCGAAGAACATTTTCAGGGCTGTGCTTTCAGTCATACTTCTGCTTCTTTTTGTCCTGGCTATAAGCCGTGAACTGAAATATCTCCTGATAATTACCATAAGCCTGGTGGCCAACATCCTGATAGCCTTTATTTTCTATTATATCTTCCGTCTCGAGATCCATCTGTATTCACTGGCAGGCATAACAGTGTCGTTCGGGATTATCATAAACAACACGATCGTTATGACCGACCACATAAGGTTCCGTAAGAACCGGAAAGTGGGGATATCCCTTCTTGCAGCGACACTCACTACAATAGGCGCTCTTGCTGTCATCTTCTTTCTTGATGAAGCTTCAAGGATTTCGCTTTCCGATTTTGCAGGGGTGGTAATAATCAACCTTTCGGTCTCACTCGCCGTGGCGATCTTTTTCATCCCCTCCCTTCTTGAAAAGATCAGGCTGGCTCCGAAATTCAATGCCCTGGTGATAAAAAGGAAAAGAAGGGTCGCCCGTCTGTCCGAAAAATACCTGGAGATGATAGGTTTCATCTTAAAAAGGAGGACCATCCTGATCATTGCTGCCATACTCCTGTTCGGTCTTCCGGTGTTCTATCTTCCCGATTCACTTCCGAAAACAACCTCAGGACAGCAAAACAAGAAGGAACCTGACAAGTATCAGCGGATTTACAACAAGACACTCGGGAATAAAAAGTATGTTCAGGATATAAAACCTGTAGTAAATAAAGTTCTGGGCGGAACTTTAAGACTTTTCAACGAGAAGGTGAAAAACAGCAGGTTTTACTGGTACGGAGGATCTGATGAAGTTCAGCGGACAAGGCTCTCTGTCAGTATAGGCCTGAGCGAGGAGGGACTTACCATAGAGGATATGAACACCACCTGCTCGGGACTCGAGAACATGCTTGCGGCGTATCCCGAAATTGACATGTTCACCACAAGCATTTCGGATGAGAACCAGGCATCGGTTTCAATCACCTTCAAACCCGAACACGATTTCACTATTTTCCCCTATATCCTCAAGATCAGGATCGAAGATTACATGAACGGGATAGGAAGCTATCATGCCACGGTTACCGGGGTGGGGAAGCCATTCAGCAATCAGGTTTACAGCGATTATATCCGGACGACTTACAGGGTAATACTGAAAGGATACAATTATGATGAGCTGTACTCATATTGCGAGGATCTCAGGGAGAGGCTGGTTGAAAGCGGAAAGGGCAGGATAAAGGAGG
>JAKLIJ010000104.1 GCA_022709665.1 Bacteroidota bacterium | reverse complement strand
CATTCAGGCAACCGGCTATTGTTTTTTTATATCTTTGACATTCATTCCATTAAAGTGAATTAAAAATGAAAACTTTTCTTAAATACGTCCTGGCGACAATCACGGGAATAATAATAATATCAATACTATTCATGGTGATCCTGCTTGCCAGCTTCAGTGCAATGGTGGCATCGGGCGACAAACCGGCATCGATTGCCGCTAACTCTGTTCTGGTACTGAAAACCGGCGTTGAGATCCCCGACAGGGGAAGCAGGAATCCATACTCGGGGATCGACCTTATTAATATGACCATCACTCCTGCACCCGGACTTAATGAGATACTCCAGAACCTGAAAAAAGCTGCAGCCGATGATAAGGTAAAAGGGGTGCTCATCGAGAATGGATTGATGCCTTCTGGCTGGGCTACTACGGAAGAACTCCGGGAAGGACTGAAAAAATTCAGGGAAAGCGGGAAATTTGTTATCGCCTGGTCAGATTACGTTCTGATGCAGGAAGGCTACTACCTGTCAGCCGCTGCTGATAAAATATTTGTTAATCCTTCATCTACAATCGATTTCAAGGGATTGAGCGGAGAAGTCCTTTTCTATAAAAAAGCTCTTGAGAAACTGGGAGTCGAGGTGCAGGTCATACGCCACGGAAAATTCAAGGGAGCTGTCGAACCCTATATCCTCGACGAACTGAGTGATGAAAACAGGGTACAAATAAAGACCTATGTCGGTTCGATTTGGTCGCACGTGGTGAACAATATCTCGGCCGACCGCGGAATACCGGTCGAAAAACTGAACAGCATCGCCGACAAACTTACAGCTTATGTGGCCCAGGGAGCTCTGGATGAAGGCCTTGTAGACGGCCTGCTGTATCACGACCAGCTTATAGATACTCTCAAGATCCGGTCGGGACTGACAACCGACGACAAGATCACTCTTGTCCCGATGCATAAGTACACAAATGTCCCTGAAACAAAAAAACATACTTACCAGAGAGATAAGATCTCGGTTGTCTATGCCTCAGGCTCAATAGTTAACGGGAGGGGAAATGAAACAAACATAGGAGGCGATTCCTTCAGAGATGTAATAAGAAAAGAAAGGAAAGACAGCACAGTGAAAGCTATTGTACTGAGGGTGAACAGCCGCGGTGGGAGCGCCATCGCTTCCGACATGATATGGAGAGAACTCGAACTTGCCGCAAAGGATAAGCCTGTGATTATCTCGATGGGGAACTATGCAGCATCGGGCGGCTACTTCATTGCCGCCCCGGGAACAAAAATAATTGCCAGCCCGACTACCATCACCGGCTCTATCGGAGTGTTCGGACTGGTTCCAAACGCGGGAAAGCTTATGGAACAGAAACTGGGAGTGACTTTCGAGACAGTCGAAACCAACTCTAATTCTGACTTCCCATCAGTTTACAGACCGATGAACCCCGTTGAAAGAGAAGCAATGCAAAGAACCGTCGAAACCACATATACCGACTTTGTAAGCAAAGTGTCGGCCGGAAGAGAAATGACTTTCACAGCCGTCGACAGCATAGCACAGGGAAGGGTGTGGAGCGGCTCCGACGCTATGAGGATTGGCCTCGTGGACGGTCTCGGAGGATTGAATTCAGCAGTTGAAGAAGCAGCAAAAATGGCCGGACTTGAGGCCTGGTCGCTCAGGGAACTCCCGGTTTCGGAAGACCCGGTGCTCAAAATACTTTCCCAGTTCGGAGCTGAAGTGAAAACAAGGATACTGAGGAAAGAACTCGGCGAGTTTGAACGCATCTTCGATGAAATAAGGGAAATACGCGATATCTCCGGAATACAGGCCAGATTGCCGTATTTCATTGAGGTACACTGATAAATGACCAAGGCAAAAAATCCACTCCTCTGGCCCCCGTCCATCCTGTTCCGGATGATTACATGGACTAGAAACTTCATGTATGACAAAGGCATTTTACATTCGGAGAAATTCGCTATCCCCGTTATTTGTATCGGTAATATTACCGTCGGAGGAACCGGAAAAACACCTCATGCCGAATATGTAATTTCGATCCTGGGCAAAGAACTTAAAGTCGCTCTTCTCAGCAGAGGCTACATGAGAAAAACCAGAGGCTTCAGGTATGTCAGCCCCTCATCATTGGCTTCTGAATCAGGTGATGAACCCCTGCAGATATCACGCAAATTTCCTGATTCAATTGTGGCAGTCGACAGTGACCGGATAAACGGAATTCATACAATACTAAGGGAACATCCTGAATCACAGGTGATAATACTCGACGACGGATTCCAGCACAGAAAGGTAAAACCCGGACTTTCCATCCTGCTCACCGATTATGGCAGACTGATGACCAGGGACAGCCTTCTGCCCTTCGGACGACTGAGAGAATCGGCCTCACAAAGAAAAAGAGCCGACGTAATAATAGTGACCAAAACACCGGATAAGCTTGATGATTCTGAAAGATCTGCAATTGAAGCTGAACTTCGAACAGGGAAAAACCAGAAGGTTCTTTTCACAACAATTTCTTACAGCAGATTAGCTCCGGTTTTTGAACAATCCGCTCCCGCCGCAGATCTGCCCGATGAGAAAACAAGGAATGAACAGGCTGCATTAATACTCACCGGAATTGCATCCCCCGGGCCTCTGATCACTCACCTTGAAAAATATTTCTCCGAAATACGGCACCTGCAATTCCCCGATCATCACTTCTTCACTCCGGGAGATATTGAAAAAATTACAAAAACCTTCCGGGAAATCTCAGGCGCTGTTAAGATGATAATCACGACCGAGAAAGATGCGGTCAGATTAAGGGAATTTAGTAATATTGGCGATCAATTGAAAAAGGTCCTGTACTACATTCCTGCAGGAGTCAGTTTTCTGAACAACGATAAGATAGAATTTGATAAACTGTTATTTGACTATGCTCGAAAAAATAAATGAAACTGTTGAATTCCTTCGGCAGAAAGGGATAAGCGGACCAGAAGCCGGAGTGATACTGGGTACAGGCCTCGGAGGGCTCACTGCCCGCATCAAAAACATAAAGGAGATCGACTATAAGGATATACCTCACTTCCCTGTTTCTACTGTCGAAGGACATGCCGGCTTACTTATTTACGGCGATTTCGGGGGAAAGAAAATTGTCGCCATGAAAGGCAGATTTCATTATTATGAGGGATATCATCCGGAACAGATAGCTTTCCCTATAAGGGTTATGAAATACCTGGGCATCAAATACCTGTTCCTTTCAAATGCCGCCGGAGGGGTGAATCCCGATTTCCATATAGGCGATATAATGATAATAAAAGACCACATAAGCCTTATCCCCAATCCTTTGATCGGCAGAAACGACAACAGGATCGGTCCCCGCTTCCCCGATATGAGCCATCCCTACGATCCTATACTGATCGGCATGGCAGAGAAAATTGCCGCCAGGAACAACATCACGGTCAGAAAAGGGGTTTACCTTGGCACCACCGGACCAACATTCGAAACTCCGGCTGAATATAAATACTTCAGGATCATCGGAGCCGATTCGGTCGGAATGTCGACCGTGACAGAGGTTATCGCTGCCAGACACATGGGACTTCCTGTCTTTGGTGTCAGCATCATCACCGACCTGGGTGTGGAGGGAAAGATCGAATACGTCACCCACGATATGGTTCAGCGGGAAGCTGAAAAAGCCGAAAGCAGGATGACTACCATTATGACGGAACTTATCTCTGAGCTTTAGCGGTACGCGGTATGCGGCCTGCACGACCTGCAATACCTGCACGACCTGCAAGACCTGCAAGACCTGCAAGACCTGCAAGACCTGCACGACCTGCACGACCCTTATCTTATAACCGTACAGACTTTCTTCCACCGCCCGGTTTTTCCCGTGTCATCGAAGAAAGTGATAAGGAAAACATATATACCCGTTTCGAGAAGATGCCCGTCTGACCCGGTTCCGTCCCATATCACTGAAGATTCCGGACCAGCCAGAAAATTGTCGGCAAGCTTCCTTACGAAACGGCCGGCTTCATCAAAAATATGAACCGATACTACATTCCCGGGTTCTTTAAGTTTCAGGCCAATAACCAGGAGATCCTCGTTCCCGTCATTGTCGGGAGTTATTTTTGTTGTTGAGAAAATAACAGATTCACTTCCGCCCGGATCTTCTGCCATAACAGAATTGGGCGCCCCGGGCGTTGCCCAGCCTGATAATTCCGATGCAGAGTGCCATTGCAGCCTGTCGGCTGAAGCACCACATGGATTCACTTTCTCGAGAGAGATGCCTTCAAATCCCCCAAGCAGCGGAAAATGCATCTTCTCATCATAATAAACCTCATCAATCTTTTCAAGCGACCGGTTCACAAGGACCAGGTGACCTTCCGGATCGGGCATGGAAGGGAGGTTTGAAACCTCTGTGATATTGCCGGGCACAGAAGAGAAAAAACGTGCTTCCAGAATGCTTTTCAAAGACGTTATAACAATGTTATAACGTGGCAGGAGACAATGATTTTCTGCGGAAACGGGAACAAGCGACGAGGTGTCGGCCGTTTCATCCCTGACTGAAAACAGAAAGAGATCACAGGTATTTATTATCTTTTCAGAACAATTGTAAAACTCAATAAAATCAGGTTCGTCAGGCCATGGATTGAACAGCAGTTCATTGAAAAGCACATCACCGGCCGCGGCTGTTTCGGGCAGACCGAATCCGAATCCGCCGGTCATCATCCCGTTACCTGCAAAGTCTGTCAACTCCCTTCCTGCCGTGAGGTTGTAAATCTTCTTCTTCTCAAGAGGTTCGGCAAGCAACAGAGTGAAGCTTCTGAAAAGCGGATCGTCATTTGTGATGGAAATGATTTCCGGCCCGTCAATTGAAATGGTTTCTTTCATGCTGTATAGATCCGGCACACTTTCTGAAAACCTTAAAGAAACTGTCAGGCTGTCGTTCGGGAACACATCTGCAATTCCCTGAAAGAAGGTGTCAGGATTATTTCCTTCCACAGAATTTCCGGCTCCCGGTGTGCCGCCTGAAGGTGAAACGGAAGCCTTCCAGTTTCCGGCTTCGTGGAAAGGGTATGAGCAATCTACCATTTCGAGTGACCACCCTCCTCCTGATTTCAAAACATTTCCGTACCAGTCCGAAGAATATCTCACCCCATGGATAAGTTTAAGGTTCTCATTCATTATAAAAATGGTTTTCCCCTCGTTGGTAAGAGCAGGGAAGGATTTCAGGCCGGCTGTAGGACCATAACGCGAAAACAAAGCTGTATCGGCTGCCTGGCAGACAATAAGCCAGCCTCCGGGCATGATGCTCGTCACGGGGAAAAGGCTGTTTGAATTGCCGTCGGACAGCCGCCAGCCTTTAAGGCTGACAGTATCACTGCTTCGGTTATGCAGTTCCAGATATTCCTTCACCGGAAGCGATACGGCCGGAGTGGGATCGGCCATTATCTCGGTAATAACAATATCACCAGTGGAAACCGGGAAGCCGCGGTTCGAGGAACCGGGACCATCAACGACCTGACCGGATACCTGCAATGGTATCGCAACAGTCAGTAAAATAACTTTATTCATGCAGCGAGACGAATTGAAAAAAGAGTTATTTTTGACCGCTTTTTACAGTAATAAAAATAAGAAATTAATTTAATCCTGACAAATCAGAAAATGAAAACAGCAGTTGTCGGAGCCACCGGAATGGTAGGCAGAACAATGATCAAAGTCCTTGAAGAAAGGAACTTCCCCGTAACAGAATTATTACCTGCCGCCTCGGAGCGCTCGGTGGGAAAGGAAATCATTTTCAGGGGTAAAGCTGTTAAGGTTGTCAGTGTTCAGGATGCGGTTGACGCCAAACCGGCTTTTGCAATCTTCTCAGCCGGTGCCGCTGCATCGAAAGAATGGGCTCCCGTGTTTGCAGCAAACGGGACTGTAGTGATTGACAACTCATCAGCCTGGAGAATGGACAAAGACGTTCCCCTTGTAGTTCCTGAGATCAACAGCCATTCCATAAAAAAGGGCGACAGGATAATTTCCAACCCGAACTGTTCAACAATACAGATGGTTATGGCCCTGGCGCCTCTCCACAAAAAATACAGGATTAAACGCCTCGTGGTGGCAACTTACCAGTCTGTGACCGGAACAGGTGTGAAAGCTGTTGCCCAGATGGAAAACGAAAGAAAAGGTATAAAAGGTGAAATGGCTTATCCCCACCCTATCGACCTCAACTGCTTTCCCCACGGAGGAAGCTTCCAGGCCGACGGCTATACAACAGAGGAACAGAAACTGATAGATGAAACCCGAAAGATCCTTGGCGACCAGTCGATTATGGTTACCGCAACGGTGGTAAGAATACCTGTCGTCGGAGGTCATTCCGAAGCAGTAAACATAGAGTTTGAAAACGAATACGATATCGATGAGGCGAAAAACCTGATAAGCAGCTTCCCCGGTGTTGTGGTGTACGACAATCCGGCCAGGAACGAATATCCCATGCCGCAGCTGGCCCATAACCGAGACGAGGTATTCGTGGGCAGAATAAGAAGGGACCTTTCAAAGGAGAAATGCCTTAACCTGTGGATCGTCTCGGACAACATCCGTAAGGGCGCGGCAACCAACGCGGTTCAGATAGCTGAGTTCATGGCAGCAAACAGCCTGTATTAGCAGCAGGCTTTTCAATAAAAGACAATAAGGTCTGCTCTGCCGGGCAGGCCTTATTTTTCGAAAAGCAAATCGTTAAAAGGATAGCGGGTGATATGAATGCTTTTCACTTCTTCGAACAAAAGACTTTGTAGTTCTGGAATATTCTCCCTTGTCTTTGCGGATATAAAGATGGTCCTGTGATTCCTGTCGGAAGCCATCCATGTATTCTTAAGATCGGCGAGTGAATAATTCTCCCTGGTTGCCGGTGTCAGATCGTCTTCATCCTTTGCTGTATAAGAGAATGCATCTATCTTGTTGAATACAAGTATCAGCCGTTTGCCCGATGATCCCAGTTCCCTGAGGGTCTCATCCACAACCTTTATCTGCTCCTCGAATCCCGGATGAGAGATATCCACTACATGAAGAAGAAGGTCCGATTCCCTCACTTCGTCGAGAGTCGACTTGAAAGACTCAACCAGATGATGCGGCAGTTTCCTTATAAAACCCACCGTATCGGAAAGCAGAAAGGGAAGGTTTCCAATGACCACTTTCCTCACCGTTGTATCAAGGGTTGCAAACAGCTTGTTTTCGGCAAAGACATCCGATTTACTGAGGAGGTTCATCAGAGTCGACTTCCCGGCATTAGTATAGCCCACCAGCGCCATCCTTACCATCTTGCCCCGGTTCTTTCGCTGGGTGGCCATCTGGATATCGATCTTCTTAAGCTGCTCCTTGAGAAGCGCTATCTTATCCCTGATTATTCGACGGTCTGTCTCGATCTCAGTCTCACCAGGCCCCCTCAGACCAATACCCCCGCGCTGCCTCTCAAGGTGAGTCCACATCCCGGTCAGCCTGGGCAGAAGATACTGGTATTGCGCAAGCTCCACCTGAGTCCGGGCATGAGAGGTCC
>JAKLIJ010000103.1 GCA_022709665.1 Bacteroidota bacterium | reverse complement strand
TTTGCAGTTCTTTCCCGCAACAGGTGGCTTCCGGTTGTGATTACATCGATATTGTTCGGGCTTATGCACTCCTTTAATCCGGAAGTGGAGGAATTCGGATTTCTTATGATGATGCCCCAGTATATTACCTTCGGACTGATCTTCGGTGTGGTAACTGTTTTCGACGACGGGATCGAGGCGGCCATCGGAGCTCATGCGGCAAACAATATATTCCTGTGCATCATGGTCACACAGGAGTCATCGGCTTTACAGACTGATGCTGTTTATGAGCAGCTGGCAATCAATCCCATGACGGAATTTGCCGGACTGCTTATTACAGGTCTGATTTTCATTATTATAATGAAGATGGTTCTGAAATGGGGATCGTGGTCGCTGCTGGCTGCCCGTGTGGAGCCGCACAGCGACAGCGATCAGAGCCCGTATACCGATGTTCTGTCGTCGGTACGGTAGCTGCCCCACCTGGCGCTGATCTCCCTTATTATTTCCCTTATTTCTTCAGGTTCAAGGGTCGTAAGCAGCCTGAGTCTTGTTTCCCTGAAATGAGGCAGACCCTTAAAGTAATTCGAGAGATGCCTTCTCATTTCCAGGATGGCTCTTTTTCCTTCCTTGAACTCTATGGATTTGTCGAGATGAAGAAGTGCCAGAGCTGCCTTTTCTTCCACATCAGGTTCCGGAAGGAGTTCACCGGTGCTGAGGTAATGTCTGATATCCCTGAATATCCATGGCCGGCCGACCGTAGCCCTTCCTATCATTATACCGTCGACCCCGTATCTGCTGAACATTTCCCGGGCTTTTTCAGGACTGTCGATGTCGCCGTTCCCGATCACGGGGATTTTCATTCTGGGATTGTTTTTCACCTCACCAATAAGAGTCCAGTCGGCAGCGCCCCTGTAGAGCTGGGCTCTGGTCCTTCCGTGAATGGTCAGGGCGCTGATCCCCGTATCCTGAAGTCTCTCGGCCACCTCTACAATGTTGGTGCTCTGCTCGTCCCATCCCAGGCGGGTTTTGACTGTTACTGGAAGTTTAACCGCCTTCACTATGGCTTCCGTCATGGAGATCATAAGGGGGATATTACGGAGCATTCCTGCTCCTGCACCCCTGTTGGCGATTTTTTTCATGGGGCATCCGAAATTGATGTCGATAAGCTCCGGAGAGGCAGTCTCGGCAATCAGGGCAGCCTCTACCATTGCCTCTGTGAGATGCCCGTAGAGCTGAATTCCGATCGGACGCTCAAAATTGTAAATATTGAGTTTTCTGACGCTTTTTTCCCCATCCCTTATGAGTCCGTCAGATGAAATAAATTCCGTGTACATGAAATCAGCGCCGTTCAGCTTGCATAAAAACCTGAATGAAGGATCAGTGATATCCTCCATTGGAGCAAGGAACAAAGGAAATTCTCCGAGCTGTATATTGCCTATGGTCAAGAAGATATTTGTTAGGTCCAGACAGAGCTTTGGGCTTCAACAGGAGAATCCGCCTTATTCAGCTCACTTTTTCTGTAGAAATAGACAATACCGTAAATTTCGCTTGCAGGCATTCTTTTTTCCTCCGGAAGTGTGCTGTGAGTATTTTCGACCTCATTCCAGATCAGCAGGATCAGATCGTCGGCTTCCTTTCTCAATTCATAACTCTTTTCAGTATAATCAAGAGTCCTTTTTGCAAGGGTTTTCTGGAAATTATGTGCTTCGAGGAAATTCTGGTATCTTACTTTCACAACAGCTATTGTGGGATTGGTAATCGGTGTTCCTCCCTTCCTGATCCGGAATTCCTCTCCTTCAATTATCCTTTTCCCCCAGCTTATAAGCTCATTTTCAGTATTAAGCGACGGCACTGTCGATTCATTTGTTGCCAGGCCGTAGAAAGCTCTGGTTTCAGCAGGGAGGTCTCCCCGGAAAATCGCCATGTTCATTACCCTTATGAAATGGGTAAGGTAAAGCCTTGCTTTTCTGACAGTCTCTGCATAATCCTTGCTTTTGTTGTTCTGTGAGGCGTAGGACTGGCGCTGGAGTGTTATCATGTTTTCAAACTGGGGAAGGAATCTCTGCAGTCTGACGATCAGTTTCGGAGAATAGGCCATCTGGTTTGGTGGAACCTCCCGTCCTTTTTCGAGAGCGATTCTCATCGCCCTGATTCGTGCGGCATCAGTATTAGGCAATCTACGGTAAGGCATAAGATCAGGTTGTTAACAAAGTGTTGATAACTTGTACTGCGAATATAATAACGTTTTGATTATGTCCAATAGTATTCGCAAAACAAAATATTTGAAATTAATGTGTTCAGATTACGGAATTTATAATCTGATTCTGATTGAGTATTCCTTACCCTGCCTGCATATTTTTAACCTATATTAAGTGAATGAAAACTGGTTTTGTATTGCTTAGGATGCTACCTTAGCTGAATGGTAAAATCAGAAAAAAATCACATATGTTCAGGAAAGAAGTTTACACAAGCAGGAGAGCCAGGCTTCATGAAAAAATGAAGACAGGACTTGCCCTATTCATAGGCAATACAGAATCCCCGATGAATTATCCGGCCAATCAGTATCATTTCAGGCAGGACAGTGATTTTCTTTATTATTTTGGTCTTGATCTTCCCGGCTTTGCCGGACTGATGGATTTTGATACCGGCAAGGACTGGATATTCGGGAATGATGTCGATATTGACGATATTATCTGGATGGGTCCTCAGCCCACTGTTAAGGAACTTGCCGCGGGATGCGGAGTAGTTGATACTGCTCCGTTCCCGAAACTTGAAACAGTCATCGGAGATGCTCTGTCAAAAAAACGCAAGGTTCATTTTCTGCCGCCATACAGGGGTGAGAATAAAATGACACTTGGGGCTATTCTCAGGGAGAATCCATGTAAGATGAAGACACTGGCATCGGTCGATCTTATAAATGCTGTGGTATCGATGCGGTCAGTAAAGGAGCAGGTGGAGATTGAAGAGATTGAGAAAGCGGTGGCTATAGCTTACGAGATGCACACCACTGCAATGAAGATGTGCAGGCCGGGAGTCAGGGAGCAGGAGATCTTCGGGACCATAGAAGGCATTGCACTTTCGCGGGGAGGAGGGCCGGCATTCCCTATAATTCTGAGTATCAACGGGCAGACGCTTCACAATCATAATCACGACAACATCCTGAAAAAAGGGCGGATGATGGTAACCGATGCAGGAGCCGAATCGAATATGCATTACAGTTCCGACATCACCCGTACTACGCCGGTGGGAGGAAAATTCAACCGCAGGCAGAAGGAGATATATGAGATAGTTCTGAAAGCGAACACCGAATCGATCAGGGCTGCCAGGCCTGGTATTTCGAACCGCGATCTTCACCTGAATGCATGCACCATCATTGCTTCATCACTGAAGGAACTCGGACTGATGAAGGGCGACACGGCTGAAGCTGTGGAGCAGGGAGCTCATGCTCTTTTCATGCCTCACGGGCTCGGTCACATGATGGGACTGGATGTTCACGACATGGAAGGACTTGGGGAGAATTATGTAGGCTACAGCGATAGTGTGAAGAGAAGCGATCAGTTCGGTCTGGCTTTTCTAAGATTTGCCCTTCCTTACAAGCCAGGTCATGTATTCACGGTGGAACCTGGTATTTACTTTATTCCCGAGCTGATAAGAAAATGGGAAGCAGAAGGAAAATTCAGAGATTTCATCAATTACATAAAGCTGGCCGACTGGATGGAGATTGGCGGAGTAAGGATTGAAGACGATGTACTTATAACCGAGAAAGGGCAAAAGGTTCTTGGCAAAGCGATTCCTAAAACGGTTGCCGATATAGAGGAACTGTGTTCCTGAGGACAGGGTTGGCGGGAGCATCCTTTTAACGGCATCAGGCAGGGGTGCCCGGGTTTATCAGTAAGCTTTGTAGTATTCCCTGTTGAGGCGGGCAATGTTTACAAGTCTGATCTGTTTTGGGCATTCAGCTTCACAGGCTCCGGTGTTTGAGCAGTTCCCGAATCCCAGTTCATCCATTTTCGCGACCATGGCTCTTACTCTTTCCCTGGCCTCCACCTTACCCTGTGGCAGAAGTGCATACTGTGAGATCCTGGCTGAAACGAAAAGCATTGCAGAGGCGTTCTTGCATGCTGCCACGCAGGCTCCGCATCCAATGCAGACAGCAGAATCGAATGCCTCCTCTGAATTCTTTTTCGGAACCAGTATAGAGTTGGCTTCAGGGGCAGCGCCGGTATTAACAGAAATAAAACCTCCGGCGATCTGGATCTGGTCCATGGCGCTCCGGTCGACAATAAGGTCTTTTATAACCGGAAAGGGTTTGGCCCTCCATGGTTCAACAGTAATTGTGTCGCCGTCGCTGAAGTGACGCATCGACAGCAGGCAGGTGGTCACAGCGGGTACCGGGCCGTGAGGATGACCGTTAATATACATGCCGCACGATCCGCATATGCCTTCACGGCAGTCGTGCTCAAAAGCCACCGGGTCGTCACCCGATCCTATAAGCTTATGATTAAGGGCATCGAGCATCTCAAGGAACGACATCTCGGGGGAAACGTCAGGCATTTTATATGTGACAAACTTCCCCTTTGACTTTGTATCCTTCTGCCTCCATATTTTCAGTGTAAGATTCATTATATCCTTAATTGACTCGTTTTATTTATAGCTTCTGACCTTCATCTCCACCTCCATAAACTTAAGCTCTTCACGGTGAAGGATATGAGGCTTGCCTTCGCCTGCATATTCCCAGGCTGAAACAAAGGTATATTCGGCATCGTTTCTAAGGGCTTCTCCCTCAGCAGTCTGGTATTCCTCCCTGAAGTGAGCACCGCACGACTCCTTCCTGTTGAGGGCATCTAATATAAGGAGGTCGGCAAGTTCGAGGAAATCAGCTATTCTTGAAGCTTTCTCAAGCTCCTGGTTCAGATCATAAAGCGATCCCGGGACCCTGAGATCCTTCCAGAACTCTTCCCTGAGGTCCTTAACCAGGCTGAGCGCTTTAAGAAGGCCTTTTTCATTCCTCGACATGCCGCAATGGTTCCACATTATAAGACCAAGACGTTTGTGGAATGTTGTGGCGCTTTGTTTTCCTCTTATTGAGACAAGTCTTTCAAGCCGCTCCTTTACTGATCTTTCAGCCTCATCGAATTCAGGCGCATCGGTCGGTATGCGGGCGACTCTTATCTGGTCGGAAAGATAGTTGTTTATTGTTACAGGAAGGATAAAGTAACCGTCGGCAGCTATCTGCATCAGTGAGCTTGCTCCGAGGCGGTTTGCGCCGTGGTCGGAAAAGTTGGCCTCGCCAATGGCATACAGACCCGGGATTGTTGTCATAAGCTCATAGTCGACCCACAATCCTCCCATTGTGTAATGGCCTGCGGGATAAATTTTCATTGGTTCTGTATAGGGGTCGGTTCCGGTAATGGTCCTGTACATCTCGAACAGGTTGCCATATTTCCCTTCGATGGCTTTTTTCCCCTGTTTGCCTATTGAATCCCTGAAATCGAGGTAAACTGCCAGTCCGGTCGGCCCCACTCCATATCCTGCATCACATCTTTCTTTTGCTGCCCTTGATGCTATATCCCTTGGCACCAGGTTTCCGAAGGCAGGGTATCGTCTTTCGAGATAATAGTCGCGTTCATTCTCGGGTATCTCATTGGGAGGCCGTTTGTCACCCTTTTCTTTTGGTACCCAGATCCTTCCGTCGTTCCTCAGTGACTCTGACATAAGAGTAAGCTTGGCCTGGAACTCGTTCATCTGAGGTATTGATGTGGGGTGGATCTGGACGAAGCTGGGATTAGCGAAGTAAGCTCCTTTTTTATATGCTTTCCATGCAGCGGTGGCGTTTGAATTGACCGCAAGTGTCGACAGGTAGAAGATGGTCCCGTAACCGCCTGTCGCAAGCACCACTGCATGGGCTGAATGTCTTTCTATTTCACCGGTTATCATGTTACGTGCAATTATTCCACGCGCTCTTCCGTCGATCACAACAAGGTCGAGCATCTCCCTTCGGGGGTACATGACAACTGTTCCGTTTTTAATCTGCCGGTTGAGGGATGCGTAGGAAGCGAGAAGGCATTGCTGCCCTGTCTGACCTTTGGCATAGAAGGTTCTGGAGACCTGAACCCCTCCGAACGACCTCGTATTAAGCGTGCCTCCGTAATCGCGGGCAAAAGGAACGCCCAGAGCCGTGAAATGGTCGATCACCTGGTTGCTTACCTCGGCTGCCCTGTAGACATTGGCTTCCCGCGACCTGTAATCGCCTCCCTTTATCATATCGATGAACAGACGGTAAACGCTGTCGCCGTCGTTCTGGTAATTCTTCGCTGCATTGACTCCTCCCTGGGAGGCAACGGCATGCGCTCTTCTCGGGGAATCGTGATAACTGAAAGTTTTCACATTGTATCCAAGCTCGCCCAGGGCCGATGATGCGGCAGCTCCGGCCACTCCTGTTCCGACTACGATCACGTCGATCTTCCTTTTATTGGCAGGATTGACCAGTTTTACTGAAGCCTTGTAGTTTGTCCATTTCAGGGCAAGCGGGCCGTCGGGGATCTTAGCATCTAGTTTTTCCATGTTCATGGTTTTTTCTATCTGAACTGCCATATTGTTATTGAAATAACAGCAAAACCGGCAGGGATGATAATGGCATATATCCAGGCGAATGCCTTAACGACGGGAGTCCAGAGCCTGTGATTGAGCCCGATAGTCTGAAATGCCGATATGATGGCATGATAGAGGTGCAATCCGAGAAGGATGAAGCATAAAAGATAAATATAGTTGTAGGCGGGTATTTTAAAAAGGGAGTGTGCCACCGAATAGAAATCTTCGGGATTCCCCTGTACGAGTCCAAGCCGCATGAAATAAAAATTGAAGAAATGAATTACCAGGAAGATAAACACCGTAGCTCCGGTCCATATCATGAATTTTGAAAAGAATGATGTCTTTGTTCTGATCTGAACAGCGTATTTCACCGGCCTGGCCCTCCAGTTCACCAGTTGGATGTAAATGCCATAGAATATATGAATAAGGATGGCAGAAATAAGGACTATTTCGATTATTCTGATCAGGGGAAATGATGCCATGAATTGGGCTGCTTTGTTAAAAGGCAGGGGATCGCTTTTAAGAAGCATGAAGTTGATCACCAGGTGAACCGGCAGGAAGAGGATCAGGAAGAGGCCTGCCAGCGCCATCACAAATTTTTTTGAAACAGAAGAGAAAAGTACTTTATCCATGATCCGTGAGTTTTGGGAATTTCCGACCGGAACAATTTCTATAAAATTAAAACTAAAAATGCATATTATCAATTTCCCGGAATAAGTATATTTAAGCTGAGATAAAGGTATGCGGCGTGCGGTATGCGGTACGCGGTACGCGGCAAGTCAACTCCGTCTTGCCTTTACACCTTTAGGCCTTTACGCCATGATTACTGCCAACTTAATTAATTGTCAAAAAAGTTTAACCTCATGAATTACTACATTCACTACAACGGAGGGAAGGTCTATTACAGTGACAAGGGTGCCGGAGAACCTGTCATTCTGCTTCACGGGTATCTTGAGACCTCGGA
>JAKLIJ010000102.1 GCA_022709665.1 Bacteroidota bacterium | reverse complement strand
CATTCTTTACACTCTTAAGGGAGGAATAAGGACCATTGTATGGACTGACACGCTGCAGACCACTTTCATGCTCCTTGCGGTTGTCCTTTCTGTGGTTTACATAAGCAGGGAACTTGGCTCGCCGGTTATGAAACTGGTCGGATCAGTGTGGAATAGCCCTGTGTCGTCAATGATTGTTACCGACTGGCATAGTGAAAGATTCTTTCTGAAGCAGTTTCTCAGCGGGATGTTTATTACTATATCAATGACCGGCCTCGATCAGGAAATGATGCAGAAGAATCTTAGTTGCAGAAATCTCAGGGAAGCTCAGAAGAATATGTTCACATTCAGCGGAATAATTGTACTGGTGAATTTTCTGTTCCTTGTCCTCGGCGCTTTCCTTATGTTGTATGCGCAGAGCAGGAATGTGACCGTTGCAATGAGTGATGACCTTTTTCCAACAATAGCGTTTAACTACCTTGGCCCGGTAGCAGGTGTAGTGTTTTTAATCGGCCTCATTTCAGCCGCTTTCCCGAGCGCCGACGGTGCCCTGACATCACTGACAACTTCCGTGAGTATAGATCTCCTTGGTCTGGAAAGAAAGGAGCACCTTAGCGAGAAGGCAAAGACAAGGACCAGATACATTGTTCACATCTCGATAGCAGCTGTGTTCTTTATTTGTGTGCTTATTTTCAGATCGCTGAATGACAGGGCGATCATTGACAAACTGTTCACGATAGCCGGTTACACATACGGTCCTCTACTTGGGATGTACACTTTCGGACTTTTCACGAGCCGGGTTGCAAAAGACAGGGTAACTCCATGGATTGCTGTGTTTTCACCGGTAATATGTTATTTGCTCAGCACTTATTCGGAGGAATTGTTCAACGGTTATAAATTCGGATTCGAATTACTTTTGGTGAACGGTTTAATAACATTTATGGGCTTATGGTTTTTCAGCAGCAAGCCGTCTGCCATAGTTACCGGGAAGTAGCTTCAGGCATGCCTGTCAGTAGGCCTTATTGCTAAAAGCCGATTCTCTGCTGACCAGTTGATTCTTCCGTTTCTTCAATATCCTCGTCTTCTTCAGGCTCGACCGGTGGTATGATTATAACAGTCTTTGTCCTGTAGGGGATGTTCCATGTTATGAAATAGCTTATTCCGGCATTGGTCATTCCGCCTCCGGATCCGTAACCGGGAACAGAGATTGGCTTGAGATCCTTTCCTCCTCCGCCCGACAGAAGAAGTTTAAGCCTTATTGTCCAGCCCATGCTGAGGTTTCTGAAAACCTCAGTTCTGACTCCCGGAGCAAACTCGATAAAATGAGCGGTCATTTTTTTCGAAGGTACGGATGAAGCAGTCTTGCCCCAGTAGTTTTCATGATATAAAGAAGGAGTTTCAGAATCGAAAATGCCAATGCCATACCTTAAGCCTATTCCTGCCCAGTAGGTACCTGCGGCCTTGTCGGGCTTCAAAAGGTTCAGGTCGACGCCAAGCCTGGCAAATACCCCCCGGCTGTTATAGTCGTAGTTGTACTGTGAGTATTTGTAACTTTGGAATCCGCCTTCCAGTACCCAGGCCATTTTTTCATTTTTATCATACGAAACGAAGCCTTCCACGTTCAGGTTGTCCCTGTCGCTAAAATAGAAACCGGGGCCAATAAGATCTATTCCTGCCCTGACCTTCAGGGGAAAGAGAACTGTGTCCTGGGCCAGGAGGCCCTGCAGATCGAGGATCAGGAGCAGGCTAATAAAATATACGTATATTTTCCTCATTGGCTGTTGTTACGTTATCGGAGCTCCTGTAGATATAGAAGGAATTATTTCTTACGAAAAATGTATCTAGCCTGTGGTAAAAGGTATATCCGCACTCTTTGGATACAAGGTGGGGGTAGCTTGAATATTGGAAGATGACGGTATCCTTGATATTGTTTATTTTTATCACGAAAGAACATGTACCGGAGGATGCATCAAGCGGGAACAGGCAGGGTTGAACACCTGACTGTCTGTCATAAAGTTTGTCCGGCATTCTAATTCCGGTCACGCTAAGACTGTCGGGAGTTTTCTTTTCCTTTGTCTCATTGCTGTAAAAGGTGGCTTTGAGAAAGGCGTTTGTCTCCTCGAAGCATGCCTCAGGGGTGCATGACATCAGAACTACCGTGAGAACGGCGAATAAAAGGAAAGCAATATGGTGACGCAGTTTCATTGATTTTGCCTGAAAACCCCAAAAATACAAAATAATGGTCTTCGGACTATTTTTACAGGTTGGCCCCCCAAAGATTTTTAAATTTCAGTCTGAATCGCTTTTCAGTCATTAAGGCTGTCAGTTTTCGTTTTAAGGTAAACTTCCGTTTTTAAAATTGCGGATGCAAGACCCGAAGGATTTTTTCCTCCGGCGGATGCAAGAAAGGGCTGGCCTCCGCCTCCTCCATGTATTTCACCTGCTGTTTCCTTAATTATCTCCACTGCGCTCAGACTCCTGGTCTTAACAAGATTGTCGCTTACCATGACGAACAGGTTTGCCTTGCCGGAAATCGAAGCGCCGATGGCAAGAACTGTGTTTTCTGAAGAACTCCGTATCTGGTATGCTATGTTCTTCAGCATGTCGGCAGATCCGGTCTCAATAATCCCGGAGATGAATCTTATGCCGTTAATAAGAACTGCCTTGTTTTCAAGGTCTTTGATCAGGCCTGACAATGAATCAGCTTCCATTTTTTCAATCGTTTTTCTAAGCTGAACGTTCTCTGTCAGAATTTTTTCAACGCTTTCGCGGATGTTACCGGTGCTTTTCAGTAGTGCTGCGACCTCATCAGCTGCTTCAATCCTTTCATTTATGTATTCTTCGGCCTTCTCAGCGGTAACGGCTTCGATCCTTCGTATACCTGCTGCAATACCTCCTTCTGATGTAATCTTTATTATTCCGATTCTTCCTGTATTTTCAGCATGTATTCCCCCGCACAGTTCAACCGACTCGCCGAACTTTACAACCCTGACTGTATCACCGTATTTTTCACCAAAAAGGGCTATTGCTCCCATCCGGCGTGCCTCTTCCATCGGTACTCCTTCTGAAGTTTCCTGGCTTGCACTCTCCCTGACCATCCGGTTGGCCTCTTCTTCCACTTTTCTGAGTTCGTCCCGTGTGAGCCTTGCGAAATGGCTGAAGTCAAACCTCAGCCGGTCAGGTGTCACGAGTGATCCCTTCTGTTCAACGTGGTTCCCGAGAACTTTTCTGAGTGCATGATGAAGGAGATGGGTCGCCGTATGGTTGTTGGCTGTCATCAGTCTTTTCCTCAGATCCACCACCGCATGGAACATCTCATGGGGATTTGATATTTTCCCGTGACTGATGTGAATAATTGTATTATTTTCCTTTATTGTATCTGCAATTTCTATTTTTTCCGATCCCGATATCAGATATCCTGTGTCGCCCACCTGACCTCCCGATTCGGCATAGAAAGGAGTTTTGTCGAGAATGATCTGGAGGCTTTCCTTTCCTTTGAACCTGATCATCCTGTATTTTGAGATCAAAACGTCTTCCTCGCCTGCCCTGTATCCGGTGAAAACAGTTTCCCCTGTTTCCCTTACAATATTCCAGTCGCCGGCTTCTATTGCAGCGTCTTCCCTCGATCTGTTCTTCTGATTTTTCATCTCTTCCTCAAAGCCCCTGATATCGGTAATTATCCCGTTTTCTCTGAGTATCAGCTGAGTCAGGTCAATCGGAAATCCGAATGTATCATAGAGTTCGAAAGCCGACTTTCCGGGAAGTATGTCAATTCCGTCTTTTTTTAAATCTTCGATTTTTTTCTCTATCAGTTTAAGTCCTTTGCCAAGAGTTTTAAGGAAGGAAGTTTCCTCTTCGAGTATCACCCTTGCAATATTTTCAGTTCCGTTTCTTAATTCCGGGTATGTATCTCCCATCTGATCAGCAAGGGTTGGTACCAGTTTGTAAAGAAAAGGTTCTTCCATTCCGAGGTTGTTGTAACCATATCTCACAGCTCTGCGAAGTATTCTTCTTATGACATAGCCGGCCCTGTTGTTGGATGGCATCTGGCCGTCAGCAATTGAAAAGGCTATTGCCCGGAGGTGATCGGCGATAACTCTCAGGGCGATATCCCAGTTGTCCCTTATCCCGTATTTTTTTCCTGTGATTTCAGTTATACGCGATATAACCGACTGAAAGATATCAGTATCGTAATTTGATTTCTTTCCCTGGACCACCATGCAGAGCCTTTCAAATCCCATCCCGGTATCTACGTGGCGTGCCGGCAGAAGCTCAAGTTTCCCGTTTGTCAGCCTGTTGTACTGAATAAATACAAGGTTCCATATCTCAATTACCCGGGGGTGTCCCTTGTTAACCAGTTCATGTCCGGGAACCTTTTTTCTTTCTTCATCATCCCTTATATCAACATGGATCTCAGAGCAGGGTCCGCAGGGGCCGGTTTCGCCCATTTCCCAGAAGTTGTCTTTTTTTGAACCGTTCAGGATTCTGCCATCAGCTGATGGAAAGCATTTTTTCCAGCATTCAAAGGCTTCCTCATCCCTCGGGACATTTTCATCGGGGCTTCCTTCGAAAATAGTTGCATAAATTCTGTCTTCCGGGATTTCAAGGTTGCTTACAAGAAATTCCCATGCCCATTCTATTGCCTCCTTTTTGAAATAATCTCCGAACGACCAGTTCCCGAGCATTTCGAACATTGTATGATGGTAGGTGTCATGGCCTACTTCCTCCAGGTCGTTGTGTTTTCCGGATACCCGCAGGCATTTCTGCGAATTGGCAATCCTGAGGCTTTCCGGAGCCTTGTTTCCAAGAAATACATCCTTGAACTGGTTCATACCCGCATTGGTGAACATAAGAGTCGGATCATTCTTCATTACCATGGGTGCAGATGGAACAATAAGGTGCTGCTTTGACTTGAAAAAATCAAAGAACATCTGTCTCAGTTCATTGGATCTTAAAGCGATTGGCATATAATTACACAATATTTAACAAAAATTTAAGTTTGTAAAATTAATTTAATTACTTAGATTTGTCAATCTCAGCATAAAAAACCAGGGCAGTTAATGTTCAGACGTAGATATTTTCTTGATCTTTCGGATCTGCAATACAAGCGAGTAAAATTGCCATTTAAGGGGAAGCTACTAAGATTTGTCCTCTTCATGACCGGGGCAATTGCCGTTACGATATTCTACACATCGGTTTTCAACAGTATGTTCGGATCTCCCAAGGAAAAATCGCTTAATCAGGAGATTGAGAACTTCAGGTTAAAATATTCCATTCTGGAGATGAGCATAGATAATGCCCTGAGTTCACTAGGTGATCTTGAGTTATCGGATGGCAACCGGTACAGGCCGGTTCTTGAGATGGATTCCATCCCTGCTTCTATGAGGAATATGGGGACAGGTGGTATCAGCAGGTATGACGAACTGGAAGGCTATGATAATACGCCCCTTCTTTTGAACACCCGTAAAAAAGTTGATGAGATAAAAAATCGAGCCACTATACAGCTCGAATCATTCAGGGCTATTGAGGAACAAAAGGACGAATGGGTGCGTCAGATGGAATACCTTCCGATGATCAGCCCGGTTAATGTGATCTACAGGCTTGGAGACGGCCTCAAGTTCAGGGAAAAGCATCCTGTACTTGGAACTCCGCAATGGCATCATGGTCAGGATTTCAGCACTCCTCACGGAACGGAGGTTTATGCCACAGGATCAGGAACAGTAATGGATGCCGGATGGAACGGCGGATTTGGCAATTGTGTGATAATAGACCACGGATATGGTTACCGTACCACCTATGGTCATCTAAGTTCCATCAGGGTTACAAGGGGGCTGAATGTAAAACGCGGTGACCTGATTGGTCTCAGCGGTAGCACAGGTACTTCCTCAGGCCCCCATCTTCATTATCAGATTGACCTCTTCGGACAGCATAAAAATCCTCTCTACTATTTCAATAACGATCTGACTGAGGACGAATACTTCGACATGATCCAGACACTTACAGCTCATTCCAGACTTAAGTAATTTGCATTCTGATTTTGTGGAACTGATACCGGTTCAATTCTCCGGACTGATTTCATTTGTATAATGAAATACTTATCTTTGCTGGGTCATGAGGAATCCGAAATATAAATTCAATCCGGAATCGTTGAGTTTTGACAAGATAAGTCTTGGACTCAGGGATATCCTTCTCAGGACACTTGCTATTCTGCTTGGCTCTGTTATAGTTGCAGTTGTGTTTAATTTCATGTATGGTCTCTTCTTCGATACTCCCAAGGAGAAGGCGCTCAAGAGGGAAATCGAACAGCTGTCGCTTCAATATAATATTGTACACAGGGAAATGGCCAACCTTGAAAAGGTTATAGAGCATCTTCAGGAGACTGATGATAATCTGTATCGTACTATATTCGGAGCGGAACCCGTACAGCCGACTCAGAGACAGGCCGGAATCGGTGGAGTAAACAGATACGATGAGCTCGAGGGATACAACAATTCAAAGTTGGTAATTGAGACTGCAAAACGGCTCGACGGTATAAGGAAAAAAGTCTATGTGCAGTCAAAGTCATTCGATGAACTCATACTTTTATCCAGGGAGAAGGAAGACATGTTAAGATCCATCCCTGCGATAATCCCGATTTCTGCCAAGGACCTTACAAGAATCGCATCGGGCTTCGGTTTGAGGATACATCCCATTTACAAAATAAGTAAATTTCATTCCGGAATGGATTTTACAGCGCCCCTTGGAACTGAAATATATGCTTCAGGTGACGGGACAGTAGAGTCGGTGAACAGCGGAAAAAGGGGGATGGGAAATTATATTGTCATCAGCCATGGGTTCGGATATACCTCGCTCTATGCTCATCTTGACAGCTTCTCAGTAAAAGCAGGGCAAAAGGTTCACAGGGGTGACGTGATTGGTTATGTTGGTAATACCGGACTTTCCATTGCACCGCATTTGCATTATGAAGTTATGCTTAACGGTCAGAATGTCGATCCTGTCAATTACTTTTTTAATGATCTTTCAGCAGCCGAATACGAAAAGATGATCGAGATTGCTTCCAAAACAGGGCAGTCGTTCGATTGATTATATCACAATACCATGCCGTACAGGGAGAAGAAAATCGAGAAACTCTATTATTCGATAGGGGAGGTCTCCGGAATGCTTGGAGTTCCGGTTTCCACAGTCAGATTCTGGGAAAATGAGTTCAGGATACTGAAACCCATGAAGAATAAAAAGGGCAACAGGATGTTTACGGCTAATGATGTAAAGAATCTGACAATTATTCATCGCCTTCTTAAGGAGGAAGGTATGACAATTGCAGGAGTAAAGAAAAAGCTGTCGGGTAAATGGGATGATACAGATCGTGCTTTACAGATCGGTGAGACCCTGAAAAAGATCAGAGGCCTTCTTGTTGAATTTAGAGACAACATCTGAGATGACCACGGGGGAATTATGTTCATATCTGGACTCCGCCATTCCGCTTTCACTTCAGAAAAACTATGATAATTCAGGTCTTCAGATAGGCAGGCCTGAAAAAGTTCTTGAAGCTGCACTTCTGACCCTGGATGTGACCGAAGAAGTATTGTCTGAAGCTGTTCACAAGGGCTGTGGAATTATAAT
>JAKLIJ010000101.1 GCA_022709665.1 Bacteroidota bacterium | reverse complement strand
ACCAAAGAGGAAAAAGACCTTCTCTTCACCGAAAGCCAGAAGAAGAACTGATCGCTTTCATACGGATGTTCGTAAATCAATTGCCCTGTCTGATCAAAAATCATTTGTTATAATTGCTCTTTTTGTAGGAATACAGGTATTTTAGCAGGAAATCCCGGAGGCCTTGAAGAAAATATTCTACAAGATATTTTTTGGTATCAATGTCCTTTTTGCCATCGCGCTGGCTTTGTCATATCTTTCGGTCCACATCAATCCGGATGTCATAGCTTTTCCGGCCCTGTTCGGACTTGCCTATCCCTACCTTCTGTTTATCAATATCCTGTTCAGTCTTGCATGGGTGATAGCCCTGAAATGGGAAGCTCTGATTTCTCTGGTTGTCATTCTTGCAGGATTTACTCATTTCTCTAACTATCTGAAGGTTCAGAAGCCTTTAGGCGATAAGACCGGCACTTTTCAGGTTCAGAGCTACAATGTCAGGCTTTTCAACTATTACGAAGGAAAGGGGAACAATAATTCCGAGAAAAAGATTCTCGGGCTTCTCAGGAATCAGAAAGCGGATGTGATATGCCTTCAGGAGATCTATCTTTCAGGAGATCCGGTTCTTAAGCAGCAGGAAATAAAAACCGCACTTGGAAAAGGTTATAATTCTCACTTCAAGATAATCCGCACCGGGAAAAACCGTTCGTACGGGATAGTGACGCTGAGCCGCTTCCCCATTGTAGGAAGAAAGGATATAGTGCATGAGAAGTCGTCGAGCCTTTCTATTTACACCGATATACTTGCAGAGGGTGATACCATCAGGATTTTCAATAACCATCTCCAGTCGTTCAGGCTTCAGCGGATGGAAAGGACTTTCCTGAACGAACTGATGGAAGGGACTGAGGACCATGATACCTTCCATGAGATAGTAAATTTATCTTCGAGTTTGCGGGCAGGTTTTGTAAAACGGTCATCCCAGGCCAAGGCTGTCAAGAAGATGATTGACAAATCACCCTATCCGGTGATAGTTGCGGGCGACTTCAACGACACTCCTGTTTCCTATTCATACAGGAAGATAAGGAAGGGGCTGAGCGATTCATTTGTAAGCGCCGGATACGGCGCAGGATTCACCTATAAAGGCAACTATCCCCCTAACAGGATCGACTATATATTATATGACGATTCTTTCGAGTGCCGTCATTTCGACATTGAAAAAGTGAAGTACTCCGATCACTATCCGATAACGGCGTTTTTCAGGAAGAAGAATTAACCGGGTTACTGGTTTCTGGAACCGGTATGCGGTACGCGGTATGCGGTAGCGGTGCGCGGTCATTTCCGGTTGCTGTTTATTTGTTCGCTGATCGCTGGTTGCTGACTGCCAACTGCAGACTGCCAACTGCCAACTCTTTTACGCCATCCCGCCTTCCTTCCATGGCAATCTTGTCAGATCAACATTTCCTCCTGAGATGATCAGCCCGACCTTTTTTCCCCTGAAAAGTTCCGGATTCTCCCCTATCACCGCCAGTACCGTAGCCGACGAAGGCTCGATTATGATCTTCATTCTCTCCCATACCAGTTTCATCGAGCTTATTATCGACTCTTCGGTCACTGTAAGAATCTCATCGACATTTTTACGGATTATTGAGAATGTAAGCTCGCTCAATGAAGTAAGTAGGCCGTCGGCTATTGTTAATGGATTAACAGAAGGAGTCAGTATCCCTGTCGTGAACGATTTCCATGCGTCGCTGGCATTCAGCGGCTCGGCCCCGAAAACCTTAATCCCCCTGTTGATCCCCTTTACACAGGTTGAGGTGCCGCTCATCAGTCCTCCCCCTCCTACCGGGGCAATTACAAGATCCAGGTCGTTTCTCTCTTCCAGAAGTTCAAGCGCTGCTGTTCCCTGGCCGCATATAACGTTGAAATTATCATAGGGATGAACCAGGGTGGCGCCCGTCGACTCCATTATGGCTTTGCATGCTTCCTCACGTGCCCTGAGAGTGGGTTTGCAGTATGTGATTTCGGCTCCATATCCGGCGACAGCGTTTTTCTTTACCGAAGGAGCGTTTTCCGGCATCACGATGTATGCCTTTATTCCGTTTATCCCCGCTGCCAGGGAAAGTGCGGCGGCATGATTACCTGATGAATGGGTCACAACGCCTGCCTTTTTTTGTCCGTCGGTTAATGAAAGAACAGCATTTGTGGCTCCCCTGAACTTGAAAGCCCCGACCTTCTGAAAGTTCTCGCATTTAAAAAACAATTCGCAGCTGAAAATCCTGTTAAGCTGGTTTGAAGTAAGCACGGGTGTCCGGTGTATAAACGGGCTTATCCTGAGGTGCGCAGCCTGAATGTCGGTCAGTGTCGGGAGCTTCATTTCGCGGGTTTTAGCCAAAATTACAAAAAAATCCCCCTCCCGGAATGCCGGAAGGGGGATTGTATTCTTAAGAACTAAATGAGCAAATTATCCAAGGATGCTCCATGCAACGGTCAGTCCGGCGAGGACAACCGAAACCATCGACATCAGTTTGATAAGGATGTTGAGGGCCGGGCCTGAGGTGTCCTTGAAAGGATCGCCGACGGTGTCGCCCACAACGGAGGCCTTGTGAGGCTCGCTCTTCTTGCCACCATAGTTGCCGCGTTCGATGTACTTCTTGGCATTGTCCCAGGCGCCGCCCGAGTTGTTGAGCATCGTTGCCAGAACGAATCCTGTGCTCATACCGCCAGCCAGAAGACCGATGACACCCGGAACACCGAATATCACGCCAACTGCCAGGGGAACTACGATGGCTATCATTGAAGGGACAAGCATTTCGCTCTGTGCACCCTTTGTTGAGATCTCAACGCATTTTGCGTATTCCGGTTTCCCAGTACCTTCCATAATTCCAGGTATTTCGCGGAACTGACGGCGAACTTCGTCCACCATTTTTCCTGCAGCGCGGCCGACTGCCTTCATGCTCATTGAGCTGAAAAGGAAAGCCATCATGCCACCGATGAAAACACCTCCGAGGAGAATGGGGTTGAAAAGTGAAAGATCGTATGCAGCAGCAAAGTCCCTGACAGAAGCAGTAGTGATGTGAACTGCAGTCTGTCCGTCCTGAACAGCCGGAACCGTACTGTTGTAGAAGAGAGTATCACCAATCTGCTTGAAGCCTTCAGGCGCCTTGTCGATAAGTCTGCCAAGCCAGAGCCTGACCTCTTCCATATAAGCTGCCATAAGGGCAAGAGCGGTAAGAGCTGCCGAACCGATTGCAAATCCTTTTCCTGTTGCGGCTGTGGTGTTTCCAAGACCGTCGAGGGCATCTGTTCTTTCCCTTACTTCCTTGGGAAGTTCCGACATCTCGGCATTTCCACCTGCGTTATCCGCGATAGGTCCGAATGCGTCGGTGGCAAGTGTAATTCCAAGGGTTGAGAGCATACCTACAGCAGCGAAACCGATGCCGTAAACGCCCATTGCGAAATTGGAGAAACCGCCTGCAAAACCGTAGGCTGCGATGATACCGGCAACAATTGTAACGACAGGTACCCATGTGGAAGACATACCAACTGCCATACCTTCAATAATGACTGTAGCAGGACCCTGAACGGCCTGTTTTGCAATACCCTGAGTCGGTTTGTTGCCATCTGAAGTATAGTATTCTGTTGACTGTCCGATTATAACACCGGCGGCCAGACCTGCGACTGCTGCTCCGAAAACGCCCCAGGTGATCCAGTCCAAACCGGCCATAACTGCCAGTACAACGAGAATAAGGGCAGAGCTGCCTCCGGTTCCGAGAAGGAGAGCGCGGAGAAGAGCCTTGGGAGTAGCCGATTCCTTGGTTCTTACCATGTAAACGCCGGCAATTGAGAGGAGGATACCGATAGCTGAAACCAGCATCGGTGCAATTACTGCTTTCATCTGAATGTCGCCTGTAACTGCCGGCAGGGCAGCTCCGAGAGCGGCTGTTGCCAGAATGGATCCTGCGTATGATTCGTAAAGGTCAGCGCCCATACCGGCCACGTCACCAACGTTGTCACCTACATTATCGGCAATGGTTGCGGGGTTGCGGGGGTCATCCTCGGGGATGCCTGCTTCAACCTTTCCAACGAGGTCAGCGCCTACGTCTGCAGCTTTTGTAAAGATACCTCCGCCCACGCGGGCAAAGAGTGCCTGAGTCGATGCACCCATTCCGAAGGTAAGCATAACAGCTGTTATTTCAATAAGTTTCTCATGCTCAGTAGTACCCGGATGAACAAATGTAAGTCCGAGGAAACTCATTCCATTGGCCATATTATCCGGAGTGAAGACAAGTCCGTTAAGGATAAGGAACCATAATGCAATGTCGAGAAGACCAAAACCAACAACAACAAGTCCCATAACAGCGCCGCTCCTGAGAGCAACCTGCAAACCTTTATTGAGAGATTTTGAAGCTGCCCATGCAGTTCTGTTAGATGCAAAGGTTGCAGTTTTCATTCCGAGATAACCGCAGAGGCCCGAGAAGAACCCCCCGGTAAGGAAGGCAACAGGTACGAATGGATTCTGAATTCCGAAATAAGCCAGCACGGTCAGCAGTACCACAAGGATCAGAAAAACCTTTATTACTACCGAATACTGACGCCTGAGATATGCCATGGCTCCTTCCCTGACATACGCTGCGATTTCCTTCATCCTGTCGGTACCTTCTTCCTGGGCTTTCATGTTCCGGTAGAAGATCCAGGCAAACAGCAACGCAAGGAGTGCAGAAACAGGCACAATCCAAAAAATGCTACTAATCATGATATCAGTTTTTAAATTAGAAAATTAGGTTATGAATCGACAAAAATTTTGCCGGTACAAAACTAATTCAGTTTTTCATTTATGCAAGCATAAAAGATCAATCCCGGATCAAATTGCCCTGAAAAACTCATAATTGATATTTTCCAGTTCAGCCATCGACGGATAGGGATAGAACACCATGTCATCCTTTGCGCCCACGTAAAATCCCGACTCGATAGTCCTGTACAGGAGCTCCCCGGAGAAAACCCGCTGAACGGTTTTCATATGTTTTTCATACTCTCCCCTCAGTATCTCAAGACAATCGCGGAGATGTCCTATGTTCTGGTAAGGAAGATGTTCGGCTGAACCGTACAGCGGGTTTGTTGCCAGTTCTCCCAGTTTTAGTTCAACAAAAAACAGCTTTGGAAGGGTGATGGGTGTTGAGCCGTCGGTAAGTCTCTTCACAAAGGCTGAGGGGGGAAGTTCGCTTGCCACAAGCGGAGTTACCGGATTGAGTTCCTGGTAGAGATGAAGAGCTCCTTTAACCTCTTTGGCTTTGTCATAGGGAGCTTTTTTCAGTTTCAGTACAACTCCGTGGTCTGTAGTGAGGTAGAGCGACTTAAGGGCATCGAGCGGGACCATCTCCAGAACCCTGTAAACGGAAAGATAGACAGAGCTTTTGGGGCTGCCGTCCTCTTTGGCAACACATCTTCGGTTAAGGCTTTCCATATCGATGAGGTCCTTTATCTTTTCAAGATCAACCTCAATGAAAATAGTCTGGGCTTTGTTCCTTTTTTTCGTACCGGTCGATAGGTACAAACCAAAACCCTCGGGAGGCAGCATCGAAGCGACAAGCGCTTCAGGGGTACAGGTCAGATAAACATATTTGTCCATGGTATTAAAAATTAGGGAACATAGTCAGGTCGATTCTCTATCAAATTTAGTCTACTTTTTTCACAAAACGTCATAAAAAGAGGGTAATAAACCCCTAATTCTAACATCCGGAAACAATATTCCGGGCCATGCATTGAAAATGCATTTCTCAGGTATCGGAACTGACATTTTATTACATTTACCGGGAAAATTTTTAACGTAATTTCAAAAGACTGCCTTATGGGTGATTTTTTCGAAGATAAGATTGCCGAAAGACTTGGAGGAAGAAACTTCGGCAAATCGACCGCCATCTACAAGTTTGAGATGATAAAGAGGGCCAGGGCTGAAGCTGCAAGGGCAAATCCGGGTGTAAGGATCATAGATATGGGAGTTGGAGAGCCCGACTGTCCGGCTGATGAGCTTGTTGTAAAAGCCCTTGCCGAAGAGGCAGGCAAGCCTGAGAACAGGTGGTACGCCGACAACGGGATACCTGAGTTCAGACAGGCTGCAGCCGGCTATCTTGAAAGAGTCTACGGGCTTTCGGGCCTCGATCCTTCAGAACATATTATACACGGTATCGGATCGAAGCCGATTCTTGCCATGCTTCCATTTTGCTTCATCAACCCGGGCGACGTACTCCTGACCACAATTCCCGGTTATCCGGTAATGGCAACCTATACCAGGTACCTGGGCGGCGATGTTTTCAACCTGCCGCTTCTGGAATCAAACAGTTTCCTTCCCGACCTTGATTCTATCCCTCCGCAGATACTGAAAAAAGCAAGGATGCTTTATATTAACTATCCCAACAACCCGACAGGCGCTGTTGCCACCCCTGAATTCTTTGAAAAGGCAGTTCGTTTTGCGAAGGACAATGGTATTATTGTTGTCAATGATTCCGCTTACGGAGCCCTGACCTATGACGGACAGAAACCTCTTAGTTTTCTATCGGTCGAAGGCGCCATGGATGTCGGTCTGGAGATCCATTCCCTTTCAAAGGCATTCAACATGACAGGCTGGAGGATAGGATTTGTATGCGGGAACCCAAAAGCTGTAAAGGCTTACGGAACGGTTAAGGACAACACCGACTCAGGTCAGTTCAGGGCTATCCAGAAGGCAGCCGTAAAAGCGCTTGAGCACACTGAAATTACTGAACAGACCGTTGAAAAATACTCGAGGCGCTTCAACCTGTTGATCGCGGCTCTCAACGAAGCCGGGTTCAGCGCCGTGAAACCGAAGGGGACCTTCTTCTGCTATGTAAAGGCTCCGCGTGGAACTTCCGACGGTAAAGTCTTTGAAACAGCAGCCCGGTTCTCCGAATTTCTGATCAGGGAATCGCTGATATCGACAGTCCCGTGGGACGACGCCGGGAAATATGTACGGTTTTCCGTCACCTTTGAGGCGGCCACGCCTGCTGAGGAAATTGAAATAATTAACGAAATGAAGGAGAGACTTATGGCCATCGGACTGGTTTACTAACAAGGAAAGACGCATGGCCATACGTCTCATCAATCAATAAAATAAAAAATGAAAAAAATAAAAATTGGAATTGCCGGATACGGAAATCTTGGAAAAGGAGTCGAACTTGCTGCTTCACAGAACCCCGACATTGAACTGGTCGGGATCTTTACAAGAAGAGAACCGGGGCTTACTTCAACAGGATCGAATCTTGTTCATATATCCGGACTAAAGAATTACAAAGACAAAATAGACGTTCTTATTCTCTGTGGCGGCTCTGCTACAGATCTGCCGGTCCAGGGACCTGAACTATCCCGTCTGTTCAATACTGTCGACACTTTCGATACACATGCCAGGATCCCCGGGTACTTCAAAAAAGTTGACGCATCATCGAGGGCGGCAGGAAAACTCAGTCTGGTGTCGGCAGGCTGGGATCCCGGACTCTTCTCGCTGGCAAGGCTTCTGGGACAATGCGTTCTGCCTTCCGGACACGATTACACATTCTGGGGAAAGGGAGTAAGTCAGGGGCACTCGGATGCCGTCAGGAGGATTCCGGGGGTGAAGAACGCAATCCAGTACACCATACCTGTTGAAAGCGCAC
>JAKLIJ010000100.1 GCA_022709665.1 Bacteroidota bacterium | reverse complement strand
TAATATTGACACCCCCTGTTCTTCCTTTTTCATCAGAAACATCGAGCGGATCGTGCAGGTCCCTGATAAGGATTTTCATCCAGGGAGGACATCTGAATATCCCCTCGCCCGAAGAATAAGCCTGGCTCAGAAGCTCAGTCATCCCATATTCCGAATGAATGGCATTCACATTCAGCCGTGCTTTCAGTATGCTGTGCAGTTCATCCCTTGTGATCTCCTTCCTGCGTCCCTTCATCCCCCCTGTCTCCATAACTATTGCACCCGAAAGGTCGGGCGAAAGTCTTTCGGCAAGATCGAGAAGTGCAAAGCTGACTCCGATCAGGAAGCGCTTTCGTCCGTCGGTCCTCTTCTTTTCAAGCAAAGCAGCCAGTTCTTCCATTCTCCCTTCATAAAAACCGCTTTCTGCACACCTGCTTTCCTTTACAAGTGCGTCCATCATGGTCACCAGCGACGAGTTGGGGCGTTCCCTGTATGAGGGCAGCAGGGCTGTTATGACATATTCAGATGGTTCACCGTAAAATTGTCTGAAGGAAGCAAGGCAGCTCCTGAGGTAAAGCTCCCGGTCACAAACATAGTGACGTCCGGGTTCTGAGCCTGTTGTCCGGCTGCTTTCGAAGACCACTTCCGGTTCAGCATTCCCCGTTATTACTTTTTGTGTTTTAAAGAATTCCACGGGCAGAAAGGGTATCCCGCTGATATCTTTTATCTTATCCGGATTAATCCCCAGAGCTGCAACAAAGCCCGAGTAGACCGGGTTTGCCGCAGCCTGGTATCTGAATATTTGTAAAGCTTCGGAAGAAAATGATCCTGGATCTTTTATATCAAAAATTCTGTCAGGAAGTTTTCCTGTCATTTTGCCGGAAAGGTTAGGGTTCCGTCAGACTGGTACTGCCACTCGAATGTGCATGAGGCAAATGGTTTAATATCGCCGGGGCCGGTCTTTAGCGAAATGATCCTTAGCTTTGCATAGTGATCATTCCCTGATGTTCTGGAACCGGCCCTGTAGATCCAGACCTGATTTTCCTTCAGGGGCGTGGCAAGCCCTGTCCACAGGTTTTCGGCTACAGTGGCTGAAGTAAGGTTGTCAAAGGCTGTTTTGGCTGATGAGGCGTCGTTATAGTCCCCTGCCAGGTAAAATGAATTTCTTTCGTTCTCAGTCATGAACAAGATACTGGTGCCGTCGCTGTCGACCGTAATGTCGGGCCTGGGTGTATCCCGGGTAGTGACCTTTGATGCCGTGGAAAACAGGAATCCGTAGACATAGTATGTTGTACTGCCGAGGGTGGTTGTATTATCGATGGTAACCGTCCCCCGGGTGTCGGGCGCTTCATCCTTTTTGCATGAGGCAGAAAGGAGAAGCGCCATGATCAGCACCGGTATCAGAGTTTTCTTCATACTTTTTATTCCCCGCGGATGGCTGTTATGCCGGGAAGTTTTTTCCCTTCCATATATTCCAGCATAGCGCCGCCGCCGGTTGAGACATAGCTTACCTTGTCGGCAAGTCCGTTTTTGTTTATTGCTGCCACAGAATCGCCGCCGCCTATAAGGCTGAATGCACCCTTCTGTGTTGCTGCCGCAATTGCCTTTGCTATTGCAGTGGTTCCCTTTGAGAATTTTTCCATCTCGAAAACACCCATGGGGCCGTTCCAGAGAATGGTCTTTGAGTTTTCGATCACTGCGGAGAATTCCTTAATTGTTTTTTCGGCTATATCCAGTCCGAGCCATCCTTCGTCGACAGCATCCACAGCTGTGACTTTCGTCTGGGCGTCATTGTCAAACTTGTCCCCGTTAAGGCTGTCGACGGGAAGGCATAGATTGACATTTTTTTCTTTTGCTTTTTTAAGTATCTCAAGTGCCAGATCGAGTTTGTCCTCTTCGCAGAGTGATTTTCCTATCTGCCCGCCCTGAGCCTTTATGAAAGTATATGTCATGCCGCCGCCGATTATCAGGTTGTCGACTCTGTTAAGCAGATTCTCGATAAGCATGATCTTGTCGGAGACTTTTGCTCCTCCCATAATTGCCGTAAACGGTCTTTGTGCGTTATTAAGGACCTTGTCCATAGCCTTCAGTTCGCTGTTAATAAGGAATCCGAACATGATCTTGTCTTTCGGGAAGTAGTCGGCTATTACCGCAGTAGTTCCGTGAGCCCTGTGCGCTGTTCCGAAAGCGTCGTTTACATAAACATCTGCATAGCCGGCAAGTTTTTTTGCGAATTCTTTCTGCTTTGCTTTCAGTTCAGTCTTGGCAGCTTTCTTCTCCTCATCGGTTGCTGTTTCGGGGAGAATCGGCTTTCCTTCTTCCTCAGGATAGAATCTGACATTTTCGAGAAGCAGGACCTCTCCCGGTTTCAGCGCTGCTGCCATGGCGGCTGCTGAATCGCCTGCACAGTCGTCAGCGAAAAGGATCTTTGTCCCGAGATGTTTTTCAAGAACCGGAATAACGGGTTTTAGGGAATATTTCGGCATTACACCCTGAGGACGGCCAAGGTGCGACATAAGAATAGCCGAGCCCCCGTCGCCTGTAATCTTCCTTATTGTGGGAAGCGCTCCCCTGATTCGTGTATCGTCGGTAACGGTCAGAGTTGTCTTGTCGAGAGGCACATTGAAATCGACCCTTACAACAGCTTTGATCCCCTTGAAGTTGAAATCCTGAATCATTTTCATAGACATATGGTTTTTAATTAACTGACTTTTTGCAAATGCAAACCTACATTTTTTTTGGGAATTCCGGTCGGAAGGCCGGGGGATATTCAAAGAAAAAACTAACCCGGACAGGATGGATAGCCAGCGGGCATCTCCTTTCTTCAATTGTTTTCTCTTCTTGAAAGTTTGACTAAATTTGGGGAAAAAATATGGCAAAGATTACATTAAAGGGAAACCCGATAAATACATCGGGTGATCTTCCTGTAAAAGGACAGCAAGCTCATAACTTCACACTGGTAAAATCAGATTTAGGAACCCTGAGCCTTTCGGAGCTGAAAGGGAAAAAGGTTCTTCTCAACATCTTCCCCAGTCTCGACACCTCAGTCTGTGCGACATCTGTCAGAAAATTCAATCAGTATGCCGCCGGATTGCCCAATGTGGCGGTTCTTGCAATATCGAAGGATCTTCCCTTTGCCCATGGAAGGTTCTGTACAACGGAAGGCATATCGAATCTTACAACTCTGTCGGGGTTTCGTGATGCTGAATTCGGCAGGTCGTACGGTGTCGACATCATTGATGGTCCCATGGCCGGCCTTTACGCAAGAAGTGTTGTGGTGATAGACGAAAAAGGCAAGGTCATTTACAGCCAGCTTGTTCCGGAAACAGGTAAGGAACCTGACTATGAACCTGCTCTTGCTGTTCTGTAAAACTGAATTCACTTGTAACGAATGAGATTTTCGGATATTCCGGGACAAAGGGAGACGATTGGCAGGCTGATAAACACTGTTAAATCGGAAAGGGTCAGTCATGCTCAGCTTTTTACAGGCCCTGAAGGTTGCGGAAGCCTTGCCCTTGCTCTGGCTTATGCTAAGTATGTAAGCTGTGAAAACAGGTCGGGAATTGATTCGTGCGGAAGCTGTAAATCATGTGTAAAGTACGAAAAGATGATCCATCCGGATCTCCATTTCGTCTTCCCTGTTATAAAGGAGAAAAAAGAAAGTGATCCGGTAAGCGACAAATTCATCGACAAGTGGAGGGAGTTTGCCGGAACCTCTCCATACTTCGTCCTTACATCGTGGCTCGATTTTATAGGGGCCGGTAATGCCCAGGGGCTGATCTATACCTCGGAAGCATCGGAGATACTCAGGAAGCTTACTCTCAAGTCGTTTGAATCGGATTTCAAGGTTATGATAATCTGGCTCCCGGAAAAGATGCATCTGTTCACGGCCAACAAGCTTCTGAAACTGATTGAGGAGCCTCCCGAAAAGACGCTGTTTCTGCTGGTTTCAGATGAGCCCGACAAGATTATTCCGACGATAGTATCGAGATGTCAGCTGGTAAAGATACCCTCCTTCACCCCTTCCGATCTTTCCTCTTATCTTATCGAGCGGTTCAGGATACACAAAGGCCGGGCCGACGACATAGCAAGGGTGTCGAACGGAAACATAATCAAGGCAATAGAGCTGTGCAACAATGAGGAATCGTCATCCCGCGACCTCGACCGTTTCAAGGCGCTGATGAGGTTTGTATGGAAGAAGGACGTACTGTCGCTTATCAACTGGTCGGAAGAACTGGCTGCAATCGGAAGGGAACCGCAGAAGAGGTTTCTTTCCTTCTCTCTCCATCTGCTCAGGGAGAATCTGATGATGAACCTCGGACAGGGAAAGAACGGGCTGGTTTACCTTACAGGCGAGGAAGAGGCCTTTTCGGCCAATTTCCATCCTTTCATCGACGAAATCACTGCAGGCACTTTTGTGGAAGAATTCAGTCTGGCCCATTCTCATATCGAAGCCAACGGGAATGCAAAAATCATTTTTCTCGACCTTGCCCTCAGGCTTATCGGATTGTTCCGGCGCTGAACCTGAAGGTCTTTTTTGAAATTGAAGGGATAATTAACTATTTTTGCGGGATTAATCTGAGGAGGAGTTTTAAATGCAGGATAACGAAGAACTGGCAGCTGCTCATGCCGATGAGCCGAAGATGCCGGCTATCATATATAAACCCGGACTGAACAAGCTTGACGCGTTTAACTGGCTGAAGGATATTCCCTTTGTGCCCACTGAAAATGATATAGTGGAAATACGCTTCAAGAATACCAGGAAAGGCTTTTTCAGGAATGTAAATTCCCTTCGCCTCGAGATAGGCGATATTGTAGCGGTTGAAGCTTCACCCGGCCATGATATAGGAAGGGTTTCCATGGTTGGTCCGATACTCAATGAACGTCTGAAAAGGGTAAAGATACAACCCGCTTCAGAGGACATGAAGAAGGTTTACAGAAAAGCCAAGGCAGTGGACATTATCAAGTGGGAAGAAGCCAAGAAGCTGGAAACGCCCACAATGTTGCGATCGAGGCAGATTGCGGAGGATCTGAGGCTCAACATGAAGATAGGCGATGTGGAATATCAGGGCGACCGGACCAAGGCCATCTTTTACTATATAGCAGACGAGAGGGTCGATTTCCGTCAGCTGATAAAGGTTCTTGCGGAAGAGTTCCATGTTAGGATAGAGATGCGCCAGATAGGCGCCAGGCAGGAAGCAGGAAGGATAGGAGGAATAGGATCGTGCGGACGCGAACTCTGCTGCTCGACGCATATCACCAACTTCGTATCGGTAACCACCACACATGCAAAATATCAGGAACTGTCGCTTAATCCGCAGAAGCTTGCAGGGCAGTGCGGCAAGCTGAAATGCTGCCTTAACTTCGAATTTGACTGCTACCTGGAAGCTCAGCGCTCTTTCCCGCCAAGGGAAATCCCATTGTATCTGTCCGACAGGGCGGCCTATTTCCAGAAGATGGAAGTCCATAAAAGTATTTACTGGTATAGCGCCGACCCGGCAGCGCCGACAAACCTGACTCCCGTGCCTGTAAGCAGGGTAAGGGAGATCCAGGAGCTGAACAGGAAAGGCATAAAACCTGAGAGGCTGATCCCAAACGGCGAACATGCCGAAGTTACCGCCCCTTCGCACGACCTTCTCAGCGGCGACAGCCTTACCCGCTTCGACAACACAGGTCCGAAAAACCAAAAGCGCCGGCATCCTCACAAAAGAAAAAACAGGAAGTCTGATGACAGGAAGAATACATAGCGCCCTTTTCCTTCTGGTATTTTCCGCATTGGTTTCATCATGCGGCAGAAATGTTGTATTTACCGACTCACTACCGGTGCCGGGCAGGGTATGGACACTCGAAAATTCAGCCTCTTTCAGCTTTAACGTTGAAGATACTGTTAACAGCAACAATATCTTTTTGATTCTCCGGACGGGATCGGCCTATCCCTACCGCAACATCTGGCTTTTCGTTACGACTACCGCACCCGGAGGCAGCAGCATAACAGACACCCTTTCGTATGACCTTGCCGATGAAAAGGGCAACTGGTACGGAAAAGGGTTCGGGGATATTCATGAACTGAAGCTTCCCTACCGCCTCGACGTGTTCTTTCCCAGGCCGGGCGATTACCGGATCAACATTAGTCACGGAATGCGTACTGCCGGTCTGGAAGGAGTCTATGACGTAGGGCTCAGGCTTGAAAAAAACATAAAATAGTATTCTGCCGTGGGGAAAAACAAGCTGGCACGCTGGGCTGAACTTGAGACCTTCGAAAACGTTATCCAGCCGGCAGTGGGAGCCGACAGCAGGGTTGATCACAGGATCAAGGGGAACTGGAGGAAGGAGATTTTCAGAAATGACAATCCTCTTGTTCTCGAACTCGCCTGCGGCAAGGGAGAATACACAGTCGGCATGGCTATACTGATGCCCGGATGTAATTTCACAGGCATCGACATTAAGGGAGCAAGAATGTGGAGAGGAGCCCGGACTGCTCACGAAAAACAGCTTGGCAACACTGCATTCCTCAGGACAAGAATAGAATTCATAAACTCCTATTTTGCACAGGATGAGGTTAATGAAATATGGATTACCTTCCCTGATCCTCATACAGGAAAAAGGAATTCAAATAAAAGACTCACCTGCCCCTGGTTCCTTAACACCTATCGTAATTTCCTGACCGACAGGGGCATTATACACCTGAAGACCGACAATGCAGAATTATATTCCTACACCGAAAGGCTTGCAGCCGACAATGGTCTGGAGATACTCGTTTCAACCAGCGACATGCATTCAATGGAACCCGGACTGATACCGATGTCAGATGCCATTCTTTCCACGATGAAGGATGAGTCGGTAGTAGGAATCAAGACCGCTATCCGTGATGTAAGAACACATTACGAGACTATGTTCATGGAGAAGGGATTGAAGATCAATTATCTGGCTTTCAGGCTGGAAAAGGAAAAAATCATCAGGAATGCCTGGTAAAAGCAGGAATAATACCGATTTCTTCAGCCAGGTATACGAAGTGACCAGGCTCATCCCCTGGGGCAGAGTCACATCCTATGGCGCCATTGCCAGGTACCTGGGCACCGGAAGGTCGGCCCGTACTGTCGGATGGGCTCTCAACGCCAGTCATGCAGGAGGAGAATTCGTACCTGCCCACCGGGTTGTAAACCGGAACGGCCTGTTGAGCGGCAAACTTCATTTCGGTAATTCCACAACGATGCAGCAGCTTCTTCAAAACGAAGGCATCATTGTTGAAGATGACAGGATAGTAAATTTCAGCGAGAAATTCTGGGATCCGGCGTCAGAATTGGATTGAAAATTTGCACAGCCTCTGAAAAATTGCTAAAATTGCGTCTTATTTATAATTGATTTAAATAAAAATTGAAAATCAGACCCACTGGGGAGACTGGAAAGGGGATAATTTAAAACAGAAACCAGATATGTATTCAAGGGAAAAGATTCTGAAAGCGCTTTCGAAAGTAGTTCATCCGGAGAAGGGAAAGGATATTGTTGATCTCGGTTTCATAACCGCTATTGAAAGCGGTGATGACGGGATCTCTGTAACTATTACAACCTGGAAGCAGAATGATCCGTTTGCCGCCTCTCTCAGGAGCACTGCTGCAAGGGCTATCAAGGAAGAACTGGGCGCCGAAGCGGTGATAAGGGAAATAAAAGTTGAATCGAAAGTAAAGGAACCGGCACA
>JAKLIJ010000010.1 GCA_022709665.1 Bacteroidota bacterium | reverse complement strand
TTATATTTTTGTTGGGTAAACAGGCAGTGATGAAAAGGAAGTAAGTCTGAGCAACATAACTGAAGGCGTCAGGTACAATTATTTTATAAAGGCTGTCCTTCAAAACGGCCAGTTTTCAGCTTCCGACACTACATCGGCGATTGCCAGTCTTTCGTCCCCTCCAGGTTGGATTAATGCCGACAATGCCACTGTTACGGATGACGATGAGGTAGAAATCTCCTTCCATATAGATCCTTCATCAGATATAGACACATTCGCCCTTGAAAGGAGGACAGGCTTTTCAGGTCTTTTCCAACAGATCAATCTATATACCGACGGTGATACTGAGTCGCTTTCTTTTACCGACAGGACAACCCGGTCAGGAGAAATTAACTTTTACAGGCTTTCAGCTGTCTTATGCAGAAAAAATGCAGTTACATCAAATACTGCTTCCAATATAAACCTGGCTCTTACAAATAATGGTGAAGAGATCATCCTGAAATGGAACGCTTACCGTCAGTGGCGCGGATCCATATCATCCTACACCATTCTTGCTGACACGGGAAACGGTTTTGAGTATGAAGCATCTGTCTCTTCCGGCGATACTATCTATGCTCTCAGTGTTCCCGGTATCATGTATAAGCTTAATAAAGAGGAACTTTGCTTTAAGATAAAAGCATCTGAAGCCGGAAATCCTTACGGGATTTCAGGAGAATCACTTTCAGTAAAAGCGTGTACTTCCATTGGGGAGATTATAACCGTCCCCAACATATTCACTCCTGACGGGGATGGAGTAAATGATCTCTTCAGGCCTGTGATGACCTTTAAACCCTCAGAGTACAGTCTGACAATAGCCGACAGAAGGAGGAATATCCTTTTTGAGACACGCGACTATACCGAGTCGTGGGACGGAAATGCGGGAGGCTTACCGGCGCCTCAGGATGTGGTTATCTGGTTTCTCAGGATATCATCTCCGTCAGGAAGGACTATTGACAGGACAGGGACTCTCACCATAGTGAGGAGGAAATGAAATCCGGCATCTCCCGAACCCCCGCAACCGGGCATCAAAGGGCTCCAACAAATCATCTGACAGTATCAATTTAGCTCAATAACGTTATCTTTGTATCTGGCAGAAAAGAAACAATGAGTTTTTATGGGCAGTAAGGATATATTTGACGAGGAAGACATAAAACTTATTCAATCCGAATACGATTCCCTGATTAACAATATTGTCAGATGCAGAGAGCCTGGCGATCGTGAACTAATTGAAAAAGCTTTCAATATATCAAATAAGGCTCACTGGAACCTGAGGCGAAAATCAGGGGAGCCATACATTATCCATCCCATAGCTGTTGCAAAGATAGTGAACCAGGAGATCGGTCTGGGTGCCCGTTCTATTGCGACCGCCCTGCTTCACGATGCCGTAGAGGATACCGACTACACTCTGGAAGATGTTAACAGGGATTTCGGGCCAAAAATAGCTTCCCTGATTGACGGATTGACCAAGATATCCAGTTCAACATACGACAAGGGAACTTCATCATCGCTTCAGGCCGAGAATTTCAGAAGAATGCTTCTGACACTTTCCGACGATCTGAGGGTTATCCTTATCAAGATTGCAGACCGGCTTCACAACATGAGGACTCTGGACTCCATGCCGGAGCACAAGAAGATGAAAGTGGCAGGTGAGACCATCTTTCTTTATGCTCCCCTTGCAAACAGGATAGGTCTATATGCCATCAAGAGTGAACTTGAAGACCTCAGTTTCAAGTATCGTCAGCCGGGGATCTATGAGGAGATTGCCTCAAAACTAAGGCTGGGAGAGAAAAAGTACCATTCCCTGATTAACAAATTCAGTCTCCCCATAATAAACAAGCTTAATGAATCGGGGCTGAACTTTGAGATAAACGGTCGTCCGAAATCGATCTTCTCGATATGGACCAAGATGCAGTCGAAAAATGTACCCTTCGAGGAAGTTTACGATGTACTGGCTGTCAGAATTGTCTTTGATGCCGTCCCCGGCATTCCCGAAAAGACTACCTGCTGGAGCATTTATTCAGTAATTACCGACACATACCTCCCGAAGCCCGACCGGCTTCGCGACTGGGTAAGCCGGCCCAAGCCCAACGGTTACGAAGCGCTTCATGTAACTGTAATGGGTCCGGAAGGTCACTGGGTTGAAGTTCAGATCCGGAGCAGGAGGATGGATGAAATAGCAGAAAGGGGATATGCCGCACACTATAAATACAAAGGCGACAATACACCCGAGACTGAGCTCGACAAATGGATAAAGAAGATCAGGGGGATGCTTGAGAATCCGCTTGAAAACCCTATTGAATTCCTTGATGAATTCAAAATGAATCTCTTTTCGTCCGAAATAATGGTTTTCACCCCTAAAGGAACACTGGTCAGTCTGCCCAAAGGAGCATCGGCGCTCGATTTTGCCTATGAGATCCATACAGAAATAGGCAATAAGGCTATCGGGGCCAAGATAAATCACAAACTGAATCCGATTAGCACCACACTTATGAGCGGCGACCAGGTTGAAATTATAACTTCCGATATTGCCAGGCCGGAAAGGGAATGGTTGTCGTATGTAAGCACCTCAAAAGCCAAGGAAGCTATCAAGAGCGTACTCAGGGTTGAATCGACCAACAGGATACAAAAAGGAATGGAAATCCTGGAAATGAAGCTTGCAGAACTTGGGGAATCGCCAAACACTGAAATTCTGAAGAAGCTGATGCAGTCGTTTGAAATTCCAAACAAGGATGAACTTTACTCCGGGATAGAACTCGGTACAGTAAACCTCGACAATCTGAGAAGGATAATAAGGAGATCTCCTGCAAAAAACGTAATAAAATACTGGGAGCTCAAGCTTCTTGGTTCAAAAAAAGATAAAAAGGAAGAAGAAGATGAAATGCTTAAGGCCGGTAAAATTGATCCATCTTCACCTTTCCTTCTGAGGGAAAACGTTGAAAACGCCGGTCAGTCTTATGAAATTGCCAGGTGCTGCAACCCGATTCCCGGTGACGAAGTGATCGGATACCATTCGCCAAAGGGTTCGATAGTAATCCATAAACCCAAATGTCCTGTTGCCATCAGGATAATGTCAAATGAAGGAAACAGGATACTTCCGGTAAGATGGGCTATCCATAAGCTTGTATCCTTTCTGGCAAGGATCAAGGTGAGCGGGGTTGACAGGATTGGTCTTGTAAATGACCTTACCAACATAATATCATCAGAACTGAAAGTAAATATGACAAACATAAATTTCAGTGTTAAGGACGGGATCTTCGATGGAACTATAGATCTTTATGTTCATCACACCCAGGACCTTAATAACCTAATACTGAAGTTGTCGAATGTTAAGGGAATCGATACAATCAAGAGGGTTGAGGATTTTTCAGAATAGATCCGGATCTGAAAACCGGTTGCGTCATCCTCCTTGCATTTTAAACAGAATGAAAAATATGAATGTAAATGGTTGAGAATAAAACCAGATTGACAGTAAAGCAGATATTCACAGAATATCTTGAAAAGCGGGGACACAGGAAGACTCCCGAAAGGTTTGCAATTCTGGATGAGATTTATTCGAGGACAGGGCACTTTGATGTGGAGTCGTTGTATCTCTTTATGAAAACAAAGAGATACAGGGTCAGCAGAGCAACCATTTACAATACAATTGAGTTGCTTCTCGACTGTAATCTTGTGGAAAAACACCAGTTTGGTAAAAACATTGCACAATATGAACGTTCTTATCAGTGCGGTCAGCATGACCATCTCATTGACATTGAAACAGGAATAGTTATTGAGTTCTGTGATCCCAGGATACAGGAGATCATCCGGACTGCGTGCAGTATGCACGGATTCACTCCGGTTTATCATTCCCTGTACATCTATGGTAACCTTGACAAGCCGGCTGAAAATGAAAAAGGGGACTGATGGTCCCCTTTTCATTGCAGACATTTGAATCTTAAAATGCGAAACCAACCGCCAGACCCACCCTGGTTTTAAAGCCTTCTATTTTTGTAATGTCCTCAGGTTCACCACCCTGCTGAACATCCACACTGCCATCAGTGTAATGGCCGCCGAAGAAGAAGTCAATTACGAATCCCTTCTTGAATATCCATTGTCTCCCGAAAGCCACACCACCTCCTACAGAGGAGAATTTTCCCTCATCCTCTCCTTCGTCTGTTTCATAACTGTAATTATTGTATCGCAGGTAAGGTGAAACATAAAAGCCATCAATTGCATTGTTCCTGATATAAAACTTACATTCGGGGGTAAGAATCAGTCCCCTGAACTTTGTATCACCCAGATTGTAATTCATATAACCAACTCCCATCTGAGCTGCTGCCAGGTCGGAAACCTCCCTTTCATAGAAGATTGAGCCTGTCCCGATAATCAGTGACAATGTATTCACTTTCAACACATTTTTTTCAGGAGCAACAGTCACCTCGCTTTGGGCAAAGGAATTCACTGCAAAAGCTGAAAGCACAAAAAGAAAAACAATTTTTTTCATTTCGTTAATTATTAAACAGGTTTAGTATTCATGTAAAACAACAAAAATGATGAGAGTTCCCCTCTCTTTTATCAACATAATATTATCAACGTGATGGCAGCACAGATTATTTTGTAACTTCGAAACTGTTTTAATTCCGAGGATTCATCATGAAGATTGATATTTTACTGGGCCTTCAGTGGGGTGATGAAGGAAAAGGAAAGATTGTGGATGCCCTGAGTCCTGATTATGACGTGATCGCCCGTTTTCAGGGAGGGCCGAATGCCGGCCATTCGCTTGAGTTTAACAATGTCAAGCATATCCTTCACCTTATCCCATCGGGGATATTCCGGGAAGGAAAGACCAACATTATTGGGAATGGAGTTGTTCTAGACCCTGCTGTTTTCAGGAAGGAGATTGACGAACTGGGGATACCCCTGAATGAGCTGACAGGAAGGCTTGTCATTTCATCGAAAGCTAACCTGATTCTTCCCACTCACCGGATTCTCGATGCTGCTTACGAGCAAAAGAAAGGCAACTTAAAAATTGGCTCCACGCTTAAGGGAATTGGGCCGGCATATACAGATAAAGCCAGTCGCAACGGTCTGAGAGCCGGTGACATTATGCTTGAGGGTTTCGGAACGATGTATAAGGAGCTAAGCTCAGTTCACAATGAACTGCTTAAATTCTTAAGGTATGATTCAGATATCAGCGCTAATGAAATTGATTGGTTCAGGGGAATCGAGCTTCTTAAAAAATTCAGGATTGAAAACACCGAATACCTTATAAATAACTTGTTGTCGGCCGGGAAGAGAGTACTTGCAGAAGGGGCTCAGGGAACGATGCTCGACCTTGATTTCGGTTCATATCCTTATGTAACTTCCTCAAACACTATAAGTGCGGGAGCCTGCACCGGATTAGGGGTTTCACCCGGAAGAATAGCTGAAGTATTTGGTATTTTCAAGGCTTACTGCACCAGGGTGGGAAGCGGCCCCTTCCCCACTGAGCTCAATGACGAAACAGGAGAATTTCTCAGGAAGAAAGGAGTTGAATTCGGTGCGACCACCGGAAGGCCAAGAAGATGCGGATGGCTGGATCTCCCGGCGCTCAGGTATGCCATTATGATAAACGGTACCACCAGGCTCTTCATGATGAAAGCCGACATACTCTCAGGTTTCAGCTCTGTAAAAGTCTGCACTTCTTACAGAATAAATGGCAGGGCAACAGATCAGGTGCCTTTTGATAATAATTCAGTTATAGAACCGGTCTATACCGAACTCCCGGGATGGAATGAAGACATCACGGGGATCAGGAAATATGATAATCTGCCCCGGAATTTAAGAAGTTATATAGAATTCATTGAAAAAAATACAGGGATCCCGGTAACTATAGTATCCGTGGGGCCCGACAGAAATTCAACAATCTTCAGGTAGCATAAATTTACTTCCTGACTAACAGCCAGGCATCGATCTCCACGGTATCACGGAACTGCTCAAGCCTGCGTGCGGCCCGGGCGTATTGGTCATGTGATTCTGCTACTACAAAATCGAATTTGCTTTCGTCAGTACGAATAATCTGTGGTTCATAACCCATCATCCTGTATTCTTCGGCCCATGCCTGGGCATATTCAGGTGTTACAAAACTGCCCACAACAATATTGTATTTTTTAATTTGAGCTTCATAGGCCGATTTTTCCTGCTCAGCCCTTATAAGACTGTCGAGCCTTGCTTCCTCAATTGCCTTTTGAAGACTGGCAGCTCTTTTGATGGAATCTGCGACTCTGATACTGTCCTGCCTGGCAAGCAGGATCTCGAGTGTTCTGGCCTTTTTACCGAAAATACCCCTTTCTCTTATTCTCTTACACGACACGGGTAAGATCAGAAGGACCACCAGAAAAAGAACAGATACTTGCTTCATATTAAAATGTAATGATAAAAATTAACGACGAAATCAGGTGAAATCATTTACTTCAAAAATACAAAATATTGATAACCAATCCTAAGGATAATGCTTTTTTGCCCGTACAAAGTAGAAGGGAATAAAAAGGTTTTTGTATATTAGGCTCCGAAAAATATCGTTCTAACATAGTAATTACAACGTAATTACATATATAATAAATTCAATTTAATCCAGCTTCCTGATGAAATCAATAATTCAGTTCTTTGAAGAGAGTGTTGAGAAGTATGAAAGCAATGTTTATCTGTGGGAAAAACCTCAGGATAAATATGAAGGTACTACCTATGGTGAGACAAAAAAACAGGTTTATGAATTTGCAGCCGGTCTCGTTACCATGGGCATCAAGCCGGGCGACAGGCTTAGTCTGATCTCTGAGGGCCGAAATAACTGGGTAATTGGCGAACTTGGGATTCTTTACGCAGGTGCCGTGAATGTCCCGCTTTCGGTCAAACTCAATCCCGAAGAGATCAAATTCAGGATCAACCATTCCGAATCGCGCATGGTACTGGCTTCCTCCATCCAGGCAACAAAGCTGAAGACGGTTATTGGCGATTGCAGGACTATTGAGAAGATAATTCATTTCGACACACAGGAAGAATATGAAAAGAATGAGATTCATTTCAATGAAGTCAGGAAGATAGGAAGGGAATGGCTCGAAAAACCCGGAAACAGGGAAAAGTTCATGGAGATCTGTACCTCAGTCAGACCATCCGATTTTGCCAATATATGCTACACCTCGGGGACTACTGCTGATCCCAAAGGCATCATTCTTACTCACAGCAACTATGTGACCAATGTTTACCAGTCGTACAGTCTGATGGACATTCCCTCTTTCTACAAAACACTTCTTATTCTTCCATGGGATCACTCATTCGGTCATACTGCAGCCATTTATTCCTTCATGGGCAAAGGCGCCAGTGTTGCTTCTGTGAAAACAGGAAAGACACCTATGGAGACTCTCAGAAATATGCCGGTCTGCCTGAAGGAAATAAAACCCAATCTGCTTATGAGTGTTCCGGCTATAGCTAAGAACTTCAGAAAGAACATCGAAAAGGGTATAAAGGAGAAAGGCAGAATTACAGAGCTCCTTTTCAATCATGCAATGAAAATATCCTACTCCTACAATAAGGAAGGATGGAACAAGGGTCAGGGACTTCAAAAGCTTAAAAAACCCCTTATTGACCTTTACGACAAGATCCTTTTCAGTAAAATTCGTGAAAGTTTCGGAGGCGAGCTTGACTATTTCATTGGCGGAGGAGCTCTGCTCGACATAGAACTTCAGAGGTTCTTCTATGCCCTGGGAGTGCCGATGTATCAGGGATACGGTCTGAGCGAAGCATCACCTGTCATCTCATCAAACTCCACTGCCCGTCACAGGCTTGGTTCATCAGGAGTTCTGGTCAGCAATATGGAGCTCAAAATATGTGACGATGACGGGAATGAATTACCGGTAGGTGAAAAGGGAGAGATCGTCATCAGAGGAGGTAATGTGATGCACGGTTACTGGAAGAATGAAGCCGCAACAAGGGAGACAATCAAGGACGGCTGGCTCTATACTGGCGACATGGGTTACATGACGAATGACGGATTTCTCTACGTCCTCGGGCGTTTTAAAAGCCTTTTGATTGCCGATGACGGAGAAAAGTTCAGTCCCGAGGGTATAGAGGAAGCAATGTCGGAACAGTCGAAATTTATTGATCAGTGCATGCTTTACAACAATCAGAGGCCATATTCGGTGGCTCTTGTTGTCCCGAACCAGCATGCCCTGAAAACATATCTTGAGGAGAAGAATCTTACTGCTGATTCTGACGATGGAAGAAGGTCTGTTGCTACCCTTCTTGAGAATGAAGTGAATGAGTACCGCACAAACGGGAAATATGGTCATATGTTCCCCCAGAGGTGGCTGCCGGTCGCCATCGGGATTCTCGAAGAGGGGTTCACAGAGGATAACGGGCTCATGAACTCAACCATGAAAATCGTCAGGGGCAAGGTTATGGACAGGTATATGGACCTTATCGAATACCTTTATACTCCCAATGCAAAGGATGTATGCAACGAGAGAAACCTTGAGGAGATCGAGAAGATGAAGCTGGGATAAATATCCTGTTCTGGTCTGTCAGACCATCAGCCTGCTTTTGAACGGAAGAAAGGTCATGAAATCGGCATGATGCACGATATAAGCTTCAGTAGTCCGTTTCACAAGGTCACCTTCGTGAGCATGAGCAGCTATTATATGACACACTTCCGGTGGTATGCCGCATTCTTCTGCAAGTGAAACACCCGAAAAAGGATGTCTCAGGTATTGACCATAAGGGCCCTGAACGGCATTCCCCTTATCATCGAGTTCATACTCAAGTAATTTGCCTACATCTGCCAATATTGCGCCTGAGATAAGAATATCCATGTTCACCTTCAGGTTTTCGCCGAAAAACTGATTCATTTTTTCACCGCTGGCTCTGGCAACATGGACAACGCACCTCTTGTGTTCCATGAATGTCACCTTCATATCCGGTCCGCAGAGAAGAGTAAACGGGATCCTGTCGAGATCCCCGGCTTTCAGTACACTTTTTTCAAGAGCCAGCTCCCATGTTTTCGCTGTCTTTTCTCTCAGCGTCTCATCCTTAATCCATTCCAGTTCCGGCCAAAGTCTCTTAACAGTATCATTCATTTCCTTCCTCCTGTTCATTTTAGTTTCGAGATAATGGCATCTGTCATTTCAATGGTAGAAGCAGCACCATTTTTTACAACATCCGGAGAACCTGTCATTTTCATCATATCGTAGGTTCTTGTCTTTCCTTCCAGGATTGTTTCCGATATTGCTTTCCTGATTCTTGCGGCAGTGGATTTTTCGTCAATATAGTCCAGCATCATGCATGCTGATTCAATCATTGCTATCGGGTTAACTATAGGGATTTCGTATCCTGCATATTTTGGGGCGGATCCATGTGTTGGTTCAAAAACAGCTATCCCTTCTTCCGAGAACTGGGCGCTGCAGGCGAAGCCAAGCCCGCCGATCAGCCCTGCAAAAGCGTCCGAAACAATGTCGCCGAACATGTTCCCCGCAACTATCACCCCGTAATCTTCGGGATTTTTAGTAAGCCACATCATCTGTGCATCAATATTTGTATTGATGAGTTTTATTCCAGGGTAGGTATTTTTCTGGGTATCCTTAGCCATCTTCCACATAAGCCCCGAAGTCTCCCTGATCACGTTTGGCTTTTCACAAACAGTCACAGATTTGTATCCGTATTTCACTGCGTGTTCGAAAGCGGCTGTGAGAATGCGTTGTGTGGCTTTCCGGGTGAATATCCTTGTCGAGACCGACAGTTCCTCAGGGGGAACGGCACCATAATTTGCCCTGAATTTAGGATGAGTCATAAAGGCCTCATGAACCTGCCGGGGAGGGTTGGTCCATTCCACCCCCGAATACAATCCTTCCGTGTTCTGGCGGAAAATTACAACATCGACCACAGGTTCTTCTACAGCGCCTCCCCTTCCCCTCCTAATAAAGTTAAGAGGATTTCCCGGATACGACCTGCATGGTCTGACACAAATATCGAGATTGAATTTCTGCCTCAGACCCACGATAGGACTTGAATAAACCATGCCTTTATCTCTCAGGGAAGGATCGAGTTCTGCCTTTGCCTCATCATTGGGTTTTGAGGTTATCGCTCCAAAAAGAGCTATCCTGTGGGTTCTGATCAACTCAAGAGTTCTGTCAGGAAGAGGATTTCCTTCCCTGCACCAGAAATCCCAGCCAATATCAGCATGAATATAATCGGCTTTAAATCCCGAAGCGTCAAGTACTCTCAGCGCCTGTTTCATTACAATATTACCAATCCCGTCCCCGGGCAGGGTAACAATGGTTCGTTTTGCCATGTGATTCCAAAATTTTAGTGCTTCGTAAATTTAACAAAATTTAAGCATTCCGGACCTCTATAATTTAGCTGCAGTTCAGTAAGATTAGATAAATAAAAGTACTTTTGCTGCGTCAATAGCCAGCAATAAAAGCATGAGTACATTATCTCAATTATATCCAGCGCCAATCTGGAAATATTTCGGGGAGATATGCAAAATCCCTCGTTTGAGCAAAAACGAAGGCATGATCAGGAAATATCTTCTTGATTTTGCATCTCTGAATAAACTCGAATCGAAAGAAGACAAAATTGGTAACATACTTATTATCAGGCCTGCCTCATCCGGATATGAAGGCAGAAAGACGATAGTGCTTCAGAGTCACATGGACATGGTTGGGGAAAAGAATGCCGACTATCCTCATAACTGGTTTGCAGATCCTATTATTCCATATATTTCTGATGGTTACGTTGCCGCAAAAGGAACGACTCTAGGAGCTGACGATGGTATAGGTATCGCATCGCAGCTTGCCATTCTTGTCGACCCGGCACTTAAAGCAGGCAGGATAGAATGTCTCTTCACCGTTGATGAGGAATCAGGAATGACGGGCGCCATAAACCTGCAACCTGGTTTCTTTGAAGGAAGAACTCTTATCAATCTCGATTCCGAGGATGAGGGGATAATATATATCGGATGTGCCGGTGGGATTGATACCGGTGGCGACATGCAATACAGGAGTGTCAGTGTTATGGAGGATTCCATCGGTTTCAGGATTTCCCTCACCGGGCTACGGGGGGGGCATTCCGGTGATGAGATACACAAGGGATTCGGGAATTCAGTTAAGATAATGAATACCATCCTGGATAAACTGACAGGAAAGTACGGCATTTCTATAAGCAGTTTTAACGGTGGTAACCTCCGCAACGCAATTCCAAGGGAAGCTTTTGCGGTGATTACAGCCGGCAGCACTTACAGGAAAGAAATCATAAGAGAAATAGAAAGATTTCACGCGGATTTGAAGGGAGAATACTCCGGACTTGAAAAAGATCTACGGCTTATGGTCGAAGAAACCGAAAGACCACTCAGAGTGATGGACCGGGAAAGCCAGCTAAAGCTGATAAATGCGCTGAAGTGTTGTCCTCATGGAGTTATCGCATGGTCGGAGGACATGGAAGACCTGGTGGAGACCTCCACAAATCTTGCTTCGGTAAGTTTTCTGGATAACAACATTATAAGGATAGTTACCACACAAAGGAGCTCATCAGACTCTTCCAAACACGAAGTTGCAGCAACGATTGAGAAATGTCTTCTGATGGCAGATGCCAGGGTGTTTCATTCTGATGGTTACCCCGGATGGAAACCAAACCTCAGGTCGGAAATACTAAGGATTACCTCTGACTCTTACGAAAAACTATTCGGAAAGAAACCTCTGGTAAGGGCAATTCATGCAGGCCTCGAATGTGGCCTTATCTATGAAAAATTCCTGGGGATAGATATGATCTCCATTGGTCCGACCATAAGAGGCGCCCACACTCCTGAGGAAAAGATAAAGATTGATACCGTTCAAATGTACTGGGACCTTCTTATTGATGTTATAGGAAAGATACCCGGAGCTGGCGGAGGGAAATAATAATACAGTACTTTCAGCGGCTCAGTCGGCGGAAAAGAATTCATCCTTGCCGGCTCCGCAAACAGGACACTTATAATCATCCGGAAGATCACTGAAATCCGTCGCAGGATCTATTCCCGAGTGAGGATCTCCCTCATCCGGATCATAAACGAATCCGCATATGATGCACTTGTATTTTTCCATAAATCATAGATTTACTTTTTGATCTGTCTGACTGTATCTATTACAGTACCGTCTACCCATTTTATTGCTGCAACAATTTTGTCTTCGAATCGGGGCAAGGACGGTTTTCCGCAAATCCTTTCAGCTTCAAGTTTCAGTTTTTCAATTGTGGTTATTGGGAGACCGCTGTTCCTGACACTCTCAATCAGATCCTGTCTCAGGGGATTTATTGCAATCCCTCTTTCTGTCACAATTACGTCAATAAGTTCTCCCGGACCGCACAATGTAGTAACCTGATCAACAATTACAGGGATCCTGTCGCGGAACAAGGGAAGAGGAAGAATTACGTTCCGGGCATGAAGGCAGTTCTGCCATCCTCCTATGCCGTGAAGAAGGTAACCGTCGGAGTGGGTCACCACGTTGCCATTAAAATTAAGGTCCACCTCTGTCGCACCCAGGATCATTATGTCCATCATGCTTGTCAGGTTACCCTTTGAGTGGAAGTTGTAAGCGTTGAAAACCGGATAAGGTACATGTCCGGAATTTTTTTCAATTGAAGCAACAGATTCCAGATCAAATGCCTGGGCATCGAGTATATATTCCATCTGACCCTGCTCAAGCATTTCCACCATATACTTTGTGCTGCCACCGAACCCGAATTTCGACTTCCAGCCTTTTTTTCTAAGTATCTCATGAATAAAAACACCAATAGCGAGAGATGTGCCTCCGGCGCCTGCCTGCATTCTGACACCGTCCTTAAGAATACCTGATTTTTCAAGAAAAGCGGCAGTAAGCTCGGCGATAAGCAGACGGTCGGGACTTTTAGTGATTTGTGTAGTTCCTGAAACTATTTTTTCCGGGATACCAATTTTATCCACAACAACCACACAGTCGACATAATTGCCTTCTATCTCCATGGGTAAGCAGGGAACATCTATAAGGTTGTCTGTAACCACGATTACCTTATCTGCATACATCGCATCGGTTTTTGCATAGCCCAGCACCCCGCAGGCCGAGCTTCCTCCTGTCCCTTTAGCGTTGCCGAATGAATCAGCGCTTGGCGCTACAAGAACAGCAATATCGATCCTCACTTCTCCATCCTGTATTGCCTGCACCCTTCCTCCATGCGATCTCAGAACGGCAGTTCCTCTCATTCTGCCTTCCGAAACGAATCTTCCCAGCGGACCGTTCATGCTTCCTTCGATCCTGTTTATTGTCCCATCTTCGAGGTATTGTATGACTGGATCATTGCAGGGAAAGGAAGCTGATGGTAACCATACAAGATCTTTGACTCCCAGAAGGGAAGCAATCCTGAAGATACTGTTGCTGATCAGATCACCGTCCCTCAGATGGTGATGGGTAGAAATGGTCATTCCATCGCGTAAGCCGCATCGCAGTAGCGCTTCCTCAAGGGTTGCAACCACTTTGTTGCCGTCAGGCGGAAAGTCGATGCATGAAGGTATGGGAGGACCATATTTGTTTCCCGAGGGCCTGTATTTTCCGATACCCCTGAAAGGTATTGCAGGTTTGCCGTTTATTTCTGTCGGAACAGCCCTGCCCGCTGCATTTATCACAGTCGGAATTGACATATCTGCAGTATTAACTTGTTTGTTGAATTTCATCCGAAGATTCATTCCTCCATTCTGAGTCAATCAGTCCCAGCCTGACAGCCAGATCAATAGATCTCATAGCTCTGTTTACCACGGGGGGATCGATCATCTTGGAACCAAGGGCAACCACTCCCAGTCCTTTGGAAAGGGCAGCTTCATAAGCCCTTACAATCTTTTTTGATTTTTCAATTTCTTCAGGTTCCGGTGCAAATCCCTGCCGTATCAATGCAACCTGCCTGGGGTGGATACATCCCATACCCTCAAATCCAAGAGCCTTTGAGACAGCAACATTATTACGGAGCCCTTCCATATCTGCAACATCCGGGAAAACGGAATCGATAGGTTGTATTCCTGCTGCCTTGGCTGCATTCACAATCCTGGTCCTGGCGTAAAGTGTTTCATTCCCTTCCCTGGTTCTTCTGACACCCATATCGGCGGTAAGGTCCTCAAGCCCGACAGCCATGGCAACCACACTTTCATCAGCCCTTGCAATATCGAATGCCAGCTCCACTCCCAATGCGCTTTCAATAATTGGCATGAGATAAACAGGATATGCCAGACCCGATCCTGCTGTTATTTCCCTGATATGGTTTGCTACTTCCCTTACATTTTCAGGAGATTCACACTTAGGTATAAGTACAAGATTCACATTCTGAGGTATAACTGAATCGAGATCATTCATTCCCCTTTCACCCTGATTGATTCTCACCATCTTTTCAGCGCTCCTGAAATCAAGTTGTCTCAGGGCATTCCTTACAAGAATCCTTGCCTCGTCCTTTTTCTCAGGCGCTACAGAATCTTCAAGGTCGAGAATTATCCCGTCAGCCGAATGAAGTCCTGCATTAATCATGAGGCTTGGGGTATTCCCCGGCAGATAAAGGCGCGAAAAACGGAACCTGTCACGTGCTGTGGAGTACATATTATCTTCCGGAAAATCCGGAAGAAATTTCATTCCTGTTCCAGTCAGCTTCTTAACAGCTGCTTCCAGCCTTGCCATTATTACGAATGGAAGAGCTCCGGAATCAACAACCTCGAGGTGAGCGTTTTCGATTCCCAGGCACCTGAGCATTTTTAAGCAAAGAGACCTGACAGAATCCCCATAAAGTGTTTCCACCTTCGATTTCAATTCTATCGATATCCCTCCTTCGTTTTTCAGGGAGAGTGTTATCTGGCAGTCGGACCGTACTTTGGGGCCGGAATTTCCTGTTGTTGCACAACTCTTATCCATGATGCCGGGATTATTGATTTTCCAGAAGAACTTCAATCCATTTCCATTATTACTTCATCCTGCAAAACAGTCTGACCTGGTGAGACTTTCACTCCGGAGATCACCCCGTCGCGCTCTGCCTTTATCTCGTTTTCCATTTTCATGGCTTCAAGGGTGAACAGTGGCTGATTCTTTGACACGGAGTCGCCTGGCTTGACAAATATCTTTACTATTAATCCCGGCAGAGGAGATTTGACCTCGGTTTTTGGTCCTCCTGTTTTCTTCTCTATCTCTTTCTGGGGCTCTTTGATCGTTGATCTCACAACAATGGGAGTCTTATCAGGCTTTACGTTTCGTTCTATCTCCACTACGTAATCCTCATCATTCACTTTCAGCTTTGCCACATTTCCGGTAAGGGATAATATGCTGACGTCATATTTTTTCCCTTTTATTAAAAACTTGAAGTTTTTCATATTTTTTTCTTACATGGTCAATTTGAGATTCCTGATTCAAAAAATTTACCTTAAATTTCTCATACTGTACAACTTAGAGCTCCATGGCGAATAAGTCTTCGACACCCTTTTCACAGTGATCACATCGCTTTCCTCATCATGCATCTCATTGAAGTACAGATAAAGAGCTGCAGCGATAGCAGCTTCTGTATCCGAACCTGCAGTAACGGTATCAGCAATTACAGATTCATCCACGACTGCCTTTTCTTCACGTTCTGACAGGGATTTTCTTATTACTGGAAGCAATACCCTGACGATCAGGAATATCAGAATTATGCTTATCAGGATAATATTCAGCACAATCAGCAGGTTGACGGCAGCTGGCGCATCAACATAAATGCCCGACAGGAGGATTGGGAAATAGTTCATAACTAGTTAAGTCTTATAACGGTATATTGGCGTGTTTCTTCATCGGACCGGGATCTTTTTTGGTGGCAAGAGATCTCAGTGCCCTGATTATCCTGAAGCGAGTGTTCCTCGGCTCGATCACATCATCAATAAAACCAAATTTTGCAGCTTCATAGGGATTTGCAAATTTATTCCTGTATTCATTTTCTTTTTCAGCAATGAAGGCCGCTTTTTCATCAGGATCGGTGAACTCGGCGATAGCTTTGCCCTCAAGGATTTCTATTGCTCCTGAAGGTCCCATTACAGCTATTTCAGCCGAAGGCCATGCATAGTTTATATCACCCCGGAGCTGTTTTGATGACATAACGCAATGTGCACCACCGTAAGATTTCCGGAGTGTTACTGTTACCTTGGGCACGGTTGCTTCACCATAGGCGAACATCAGCTTTGCACCGTGGATTATTATACCACCATATTCCTGTCCGCTCCCGGGAAGAAAACCAGGAACATCCACCAGTGTTACAATAGGAATGTTGAAGGCATCGCAGAACCTTATGAAACGAGCGGCTTTTCTCGATGCATCAATATCAAGTACACCGGCAAGGAAGCTGGGTTGATTGGCCACAATACCTACCGGCATTCCTCCCATTTTTGCATAACCGACAACAATATTTCTTGCATATCCTGCATGTACCTCGAGGAACTCGCTGTAATCGGTAATCTTGAAAATGATGTCCTTCACATCATAAGGCTGATTTGGATTTTCAGGTATCAGCTTATTGAGATCGTCTTCCTTGCGATCGATGGGGTCGTCGCATTCGGTAAGAGGCGGTTCTTCCATATTGTTCTGCGGGAGATAGCTGAGGAGTTTACGGATAAGCAGCAAACCCTGTTCCTCCTCATCCACAACAAAATGTGCAACTCCCGATTTTGTTCCATGAACTCCTGAGCCGCCCAGATTCTCTGTTGATATTTCTTCACCAGTTACAGTCTTTGTCACTTTTGGTCCGGTAACAAACATATAGCTGCTTTTTTCGCTCATAATAATGAAATCGGTGAGGGCAGGAGAATACACAGCGCCTCCGGCACAAGGTCCGAAAACTGCTGATATCTGCGGGATAACCCCGGATGCAAGAATATTTCTTTCAAAGATCTCCGCGTAGCCGGCCAGGCTTCTTACCCCTTCCTGGATACGCGCTCCGCCGCTGTCGTTTATTCCGATGACCGGTGCGCCAACCTTCATCGCCTGATCCATGATTTTGCATATCTTCTGTGAGAAGGCTTCAGAAAGCGAACCCCCGAAAATGGTAAAATCCTGGGCAAAGACGTAAACCACCCGGCCGTCAATAGTACCATGCCCTGTCACCACTCCGTCGGTAAGGAATTTCTTCTTGCCCATACCGAAATCTTCTGTGCGATGGGTTACAAACATGTCAAACTCCTCAAAACTCCCCTCATCGAGAAGTATGTTTATTCGTTCCCTGGCGGTCAGTCTTCCCTTGGAATGCTGATCCTCAATTTTTTGCAACCCGCCTCCCAGACGAGCTTTTTCTCTTAGCTCTATGAGTTGCTTTACCTTTTCCTGGCTATCCATATAAAATAGGTTTTGTACTGGTTTTTGAGTGAAATAAATTATTACTTATCCTGTTTTTCGCCTGCAGGATGTTCGCAGAGTTCTATAAGCACCCCATGTGCCGAGGCCGGGTGAAGGAAGGCGATATCCAGACCTTCTGCCCCTTTTCTCGGATGTGTATCTATAAGTCTCACGCCTTCATCAGCTGCATGTCTTAGTTTTTCCTCAATGTTTTCAACTGCAAAAGCGATATGATGTATGCCCTCTCCTCTTTTCTCAATGAAACGTGCAATAGTTCCCTGGGGATCAGTCGATTCCAGAAGCTCAATCTTGGTCTGCCCTATCATAAAAAAAGCAGTCCTTACTTTCTGGTCTGCTACCTCTTCAATATTATAGCATTTCAGGCCCAGTACTTTCTCATAGAAATCCACTGATTCTGCCAGGTTTGAGACTGCGATACCAATATGTTCTATATGTGTTGGTTTCATGGAGATGGTGTTTTTTTGGTGACTATAATTTAAGCAAAATTAACAGCTAAAAAATAGCCTATGCAAACAAAAATCATGTTTGCTTACAAATTAGTCTGTTTCCTGCATCAGAAGGGGAATTCTTCAGGTGTGGTGATTTCAGCTTCTTTTATTTCGGGTTTGGCTGCAGCAGCATGCACGGGATTGCCGTCGACAAATATGGCTTTGTAGGGTACAACCGGGCATGCATATTCACAATGTCCGCATCCTATACAGATATTCTGGTTAGTTTCAGGGATAAGAAGGCTGTCCTCATAGGGCACCATGTAAACGGCTTTTGTGGGGCAGGCTTCTGAACAGGCCCCGCAGGCCGTCTTTTCTGTTTTTACGATGCAGTTATCCTTAATAAATACTACTTTACCCAGCTGGGTTAGTTTCTTTGCCTCAAGCAACAAAGGTTTCAGGGCATTTGTAGGGCAGATCTCTGTGCAGCGTGTGCAATTGAATGTACAGAAACTCCTGTGATAATTCATCACAGGTTGCATAAGGCCGGCTATGCCATACTCTTTAAATGCAGGCTGAAGCACATTATTGGGGCATACACTGATGCAGAGTGAACAGGCTGTACATTTTTCTGTGAATTCCTCAAACGATCCGGCTCCGGGAGGACATACCGGGAAAGTCCGGGGTTCCTTAACTGTGGAAGCCTTACCGGGAACAGGAGCTCCCTTCTTTTGCTGGCCGACAACGCCCGGAGTGATCCCCAGAAGCATCAGGGCCGACGCAGCAACAAATTTTCTTCTTCCATCACTGGTTTGCACGTGCTTTTCACCAGAACCAATGAATCCATAGGAGAGAGATTTTTCGGGACATACATCGATACAATTGAAACAATTGACACAGCGGCTTACATCAACATTGAAATTAAGAAAATCGATGCACGACGATTTACACTTCAGGGCACACCTGCCACAACGTGTGCATTTGCTCTCACTGAATTTCACCCTGAAGATGGAGACTTTCGATATAAGACCGAGGAGGGTGCCGACAGGACATATCATGTTGCAATACAACCTTCCTTTAACAAAGGACATAGTCCCCACCAGCAGAAAGAAGAAAGAAGGAACAGCATATGCTGCAGGATTAAAACCTCTGATATCAACATGATGAAGTGAATAAACATCAAACTTGCCAAGAACCCATGTGAAGAAATTGTTGACCAGCAGAATCACTGGCTCTCCGAAATAGGTCATAAACCTTCCGAAAATGCTGTATGGATCCAGAAGAGTAAGCAGATAAAGCCCCCAGAAAATTGCAGTTCCGAGTGTGAGGGCAAGCACCGAATACCTTATAATCGTATGAGGCTTTTTATACCCGAATCGTCTGAACTTTTTCTTCACCCTGCCGCCGATCCGGCTAAAAACATCCTGACCAATACCCAGAGGACAGAGGAAAGAACAATATGTTCTGCCTGTCAGCAGAGTCAGAAGAAGGATTATTATGAAACCTCCGGCGGCCATTGTCAGGAGGTCGATGTACTTTAAGGCTGATGGAACAAACTGAAGATAAAGAAGGTAATTGATATATTTCTCCGGTATTACTGCTCTGAAATCTGCAAATACCAGAACGAAGCAGATCAGGAGAAGCGATGAAATAAATATCCTTAATTTCCTGAGAAAGGAAGATGTCATTACAAGTTACATTTTTAAACGCCTGATATTCAGTGATTCGAGGTTCATGGTTCCAAGTCCCATCTTGTCAGCGACAGTAATATAATCGATCCGCTGCGGATCAATACCGAGCATCTTTGCTGCTGCAGCATCTCCTGCGACCCAATCGGAAGTGATAATCTGTGATTTCATCGTGACGACATCCTCTTTTGAAACACCCTGCGGGCCGTGCTTAACCATTACATTGTAGCAATCCACAACGTTGAGAACGGGTTTCTTTTCGAACAAGGCATAATCTGCAATACATTGGTGAAGATTATTCGAGTGCCAGTATCCCCTGTCCCAGACCACGCCCATCATATTTTTAAGACAGGCCGTCATCCTTGTGGAGTTATGGTCCTTGAGGATAGGAACATTTATGAACACATCGGTCTCAAGAACAAGCTCATGAACCTTCGCTTTTTTGAGCCTCACGGCTGTTGGTATCTCTATTTCCTGGTAATAATTCTCCGTATTTCCGGGTACAACCTTGGCACCGGCTGATTTGGAGGCATTTTCGATTCCGGAATTTCTGTAGGTGTTTATCCAGTTGTCGCAGGTATGATCAAAAACATATACTTCCTTCGCTCCTGCTCTGAAGCAATGTTCGATGATCCTTTTTACAAGCCCGGGATTTGTGTTGGCAGCCAGTTCCGGAACAACATCCCATCCAATATTGGGTTTTACAAGAACTTTCTGCCCTTTTTGAATAAATGTTCCCATTCCTCCCAGTTCCTGAATTCCCAGATCGAACATGGCATCCGGCTCTCCGCCCATGACAGCAACCAGATCATATTTTGCAGCAGAAGACGATGAGGCCCAGAGCTTATTGTAGCTGCCCAGATTAAATGCTGCACCGGCAGCAATACCAGCCCTGACTGATTTTCTGAAGAATTCCCTTCGTTGCATAATGGAATTATCTGATTTTAAATCTTAACCGAAAAGCTCTCAAAAATAGTAATAATTTTTATCAATTCTCCAATGATAGTAAATTGTATATTTACGCAGTATTGATGAATAAAATTCAAAGCCTGAGGCCCGAACAAAGCCTGACAGTGTTTGTTAAACTTTACTTAAGGATAAATATGAGAGTACTTTATTATGATTGTTTTTCGGGTATCAGTGGTGATATGAACCTCGGAGCGATGCTCGACCTGGGCATTGATATTTCATTTCTCAGGGCGGAGCTTGGAAAATTAAAACTGGAGGGATGGGAACTCCTGGCTGAAAGCAGTCAGCGTCATGGGATTACCGGAACAAAAGTAAGCGTAAGGCAGACAAGACATGAACATGCTCACAGGCATCTTGATGACATTGAAAAGATAATAAACGGTTCGGCATTGTCCACCGACGTGAAGGATCTGAGTATGAAGATATTCATGAAGATTGCAGGAGCAGAAGCAGAGGTTCACGGGATACCCGTCGATCATGTGCATTTCCACGAAGTGGGAGCAGTCGATTCCATTGTTGACGTTGTCGGTGCAGCAATTTGCTATACGGCGCTTGGGGTGGACACCGTCCATGTTTCCGAGGTTGAGCTAGGAAGCGGATTTGTAGATTGCGACCATGGCAGACTTCCCGTCCCGGCACCGGCAACGTCGGAAATAGTAAAAGGGATCCCGGTAAAGCTTGGAGGCGTTGATTTTGAAGCAACAACACCTACGGGAGCTGCAATATTGACTACCCTCGGAACAAAGTTCGGAACAGGACCAGAGCTTACAATATCAAAAACCGGTTACGGAATCGGTCATAAGGAACATCCCGTGGTTCCCAACGTTCTCAGGGTTTTTCTGGGCGAAACAGGGGAGAATCAGATTCAGGGGCACAAGGCTGTTCTAATGGAAACAAATATAGATGACATGAATCCAGAGATTTATGACCATATCTCAGGAAAGCTTTTCAAAGCAGGCGCTGCCGATGTGTTCTTCACTCAGGTTATTATGAAAAAGGGACGTCCAGGAGTTAAGCTCAGCGTTATTTGCGAAAAAGGTATTGAAGGCAAGCTGAAGGAGATAATTTTCACTGAATCAACGACTGTGGGAATGAGAACCTTTGAATTCACCAAGGACACCCTTGTCAGGGAGATTCTCAGGGTTAACACACCCTACGGCGAGGTCACGGTGAAAAGGTCCATCTTCGGTGGAAAACAGGTCTCGGCAAAGCCTGAGTACGAGGAATGCAGAAAAATCGCATCGGAGAGAAACATCCCCTTAAAGGAGGTATACAACGACATCATGTCGGCTATAGCGAACAACAAATGACAAATATGACCGAAAACAAGAGGGAAAGGCTTGACAGTGTGATCAATGATTTGAATTCCTTTGTCGTAGGTTTTTCGGGGGGGGTTGATAGTTCATATCTGCTTCTTCGCGCTCATACGCTTCTGAAGGACAAAATAATGGGACTCACCATCCGTACGCCGTACATGCCGTTGTCGGAAACTGAAGAAGCCGTCGAGTTTGCCAGGGTTCATGGAATAAATCACAGGATCATTGAACTGCCTTTCCCGGATCAGATCAGGAGCAACCCGCCGGAAAGGTGCTATATCTGCAAAAAGATACTCTTCGGTCATCTGGTCAGTTTTGCAGCTGAAAACGGTTTCAGACATGTGGCCGACGGATCCAATTCAGATGACGCCGGCACTCACAGGCCGGGCATGCGGGCTCTCAGCGAAATGGGTATAAGAAGCCCCCTGATGGAAGCAGGTCTGACCAAGCAGGAGATAAGGAAGCTTCTGAGAAATGAAGGACTTGAAATTGCGGATAAGCCATCAATGGCATGTCTTCTTACAAGGATCCCTTACAACACCATAGTAAGCTCCGGCTTGCTCAGGATGGCGGAGCAGGCCGAGGAATTTTTAAAAAAAGCCGGTTACCCCGGGACAAAGGTAAGGATCCACGGCGACCTGGCAAGGATCGAATGCCAGCCCGTCTGGCTCACAAAAATGGCTCTGCCACAAGAAAGGGAACAGATTGTTGCCGGCCTGAAAAAAATCGGATTCAGATATGTATCTTTGGATCTCGAAGGATACAGATCAGGCTCTTTTGATCCTGAAAACACAAGACCATGAACAGGAACGAAATAGAAAAGTTGCTCACCGGGATCAGGGACGGAAGCAAAAGCGTGGAAGAAGTACTGGATGTGTTGCACGACTTCCCGTTTACAGATCTTGGATTTGCAAAAATCGATAATCACAGAGAGATCAGGACAGGATTTCCCGAAATAGTATACTGTGCCGGCAAGACTACAGAACAGGTAATCGGCATCTTCAGGCTTATGGCAGAAAAAAAGAACAATGTTATCGGGACCAGGGCCGGCAGGGAGATGTTTGAAGCAGTCAGTGGAGTTTTCTCCCGGGCAGTGTATTATCCGGAAGCAAGGATTATAAGTATTCCTCTCCATGAAATGAAAAAGCCCGATACTGCCATTGCCGTAATAACAGCAGGAACTTCCGATATTCCGGTTGCCGAAGAAGCAGCCGTTACAGCAGAACTTTTAGGGAATGATGTAGTCAGGATTTATGATGCAGGAGTTGCCGGAATACACCGTCTGGTCGACAAGCTTCCTGAAATAAGGAAATGTCGTGTAATAATAGTGATTGCAGGCATGGAAGGAGCACTGGCAAGCGTGGTTGGCGGACTGGTAAGCAAGCCGGTAATTGCTGTCCCCACAAGTGTGGGATACGGAGCCAGTTTCGGCGGGATTTCCGCGCTTCTTGCCATGCTTACAAGCTGTTCATCGGGTGTGACAGTTGTCAATATCGACAATGGATTCGGCGCTGGTTTCTCAGCGAGCATGATAAACCAGATGAAATGATCAGCCAGGATGGCCGGTAAGCTCCTCCTTTCAACCGCATACCTCCCTCCCGCTTTTTACTTCAGGCTGATCCGGGACGCTGAAACCGTTTTCATCGAAGGGGAAGAAAACTACATAAAACAAACTTACAGGAACAGATGCAGAATCCTTTCCACAGGAGGTGTGCTGAACCTTACGGTGCCTGTTACAAAGGGAGGAAAGCTTAAAATCAAGGTAAAGGATATCAGGATCGACTGGTCGAAGCGGTGGCAGCAGGTTCATCTGGGAGCTATTACCTCAGCTTACGGCAGATCACCTTTTTTCATGTATTATTCAGATTATTTGTTCAGTATTATTAAAAAAAAGCACGGGTTTCTACTCGATCTGAATCATGAACTGCTTATGGAATGCCTCAGGATTCTCAGTATAGAAAAGTTTATTAATTACACTTCATCCTTTGAAGCTCCCGGGACGGATCCGGGTGATCAGAGGTATTCCATATCACCCTCAAACGGGCCCGAATTAAGTTCACCACCGTATATCCAGGTTTTCGGAAATGAAGGTTTCGTACCCGGCTTAAGCATTCTCGACCTGATTTTTAATCTGGGTCCCGATGCGTCCGGATATCTGTAGCAAAAAAAAAGGCGCCTTGCAGGCACCTTTATATAGGTGAGAAAGCAGATCAGAACCCGAATTTGTAACCCAGGGTTACCGAGAACATATTCCTGTTGTTGATCAGGCTTGCCATGGCGGTATCGTAATAGGAGTCGTACAGCACATATTTCTGTTCATTTCTGAGGTTGGTAAAACCGAAGTCGATGCTCAGATTTTGCTCCCTGAATCCGACTCCTGCCGAAATTGACCTGTTGAACAAATCCCGGTTTATCTCATCATCCCTGAATACTTTTCCGTAATATCCATATCCTCCCCTCAGGTATAGCTTGTTAAAGCGCAACTCCCCTCCTACTCTTACATTATGTGCGGGTTTAAGCGTGGTCTTCAGTTCCAGGTTCTTTTCGCTGTAATCATAATCATCGCCTGTCTCTGAGAACCTCACCATACTGTAATCAACAAATTCATAATCGACGCTGATAAGTCCTGCTTTTTCAATCTGGTATGCAACTCCTGCGAGAGCTCTGAAAGGAGTTGTAAGGGCGTATTCATAAACAAGCTCGTCGTTGTAAAATTCATAATGTCCGCCGTCGGTGAAGTTGGAACTGATGTTATCATAAAATCTCTCATCTATACTGTAAAGTGTGGGAGAATGGAAGGCAAGGCCGATTCGCAGTTCCTCCACAGGCTTAATGATGGCGCCAATTTTGAGTGATACGCCAGTTCCGGTATTCTCAAAATGCTCCACATACGAGAAATCACTGAACTGTGAGTCGAGAAGGTAATCGGCTTTTTCAAGGTGCTCATAGTGCCCCGTGTATTTTATGGTGCTTATTCCGAGGGTTGCTCCAAAAAATATCTTGTTTGAATAATTTCCTCCGATAGTTATTGCATGTTCTCCGGTATATCCCTGGTTGGTAATAAGCCTCCTTATATTCTGGCCATAGTCTGAGGATGGGTTGTCGCCGTAGTTTGAAAAAACTGTTCCGTAGTAGCTTGCCCCCGAACCGGTTATGGTATCGATGATCCATGCATCATAAGCGATTCCGGCAGCTCCACCCAGATCACCATAGTATATACCATAGGCATCGTCGGCCCAGAAATCAGCCATAGAGCTTGTTGAACTGTTACCCTGAATCCGTGCCGAATTGTTCAGGTTATTGGTCTTGTTGAAAGCATATCCTATGTTCAGAGATATCAATCCCGTTGTTCCGCTTCCTTTTATCAGGTTTCCGACAACACCGGCCTGTCCAAGATTAAAATTATAAAGGTAATCATCGTTGATCCCGTTGAAATTTGCTGATGTTTTTGAATGAAGAAGCTGTGGTGTCACAGAAATCTCTGAAGACCTGAAAACTCCTATTCCTGCGGGGTTCTGACTGAAGGTCGACAAATCGCCTCCGAGGGCTGTGAAAGCACCTCCCATCGACATGAACCTGGCTGTACCGGTATAGAAGATCTGGGAATATCTTAAGGCATCATCTACATTCTGGGCTTTAATCCCTACGAATGTAAGCAACGCTGCTGCAATTATTAAGGCTGACCTTTTCATGCTGGAATTTATTAATATACTGTTATAATCCTGAGTTTAATATTTAAGAGAATACCTCCATTCTATTACAGAATGTATTGATATTCAATATTTTAACTTGCTGTTTACCTTCTACCTCCGGATGAAGAGCGGCTGGACGATGAGGATGATGAGCTCCCTGAAGATGAGGAACCGGAGTAAGAACTGCCGCCTGAGTATGAGCTGCCGCTGCTTCTCGATACGGAGCTTCCACCGCTGTATGATGATCCGCTTCCGGAGTAAGAACCTGATGAGTAGCCGCTGCCGGAACTTCTTCTCGACGGAACCGAGTAAGATCCGGGGTTGCTGTACGAGGAACCGGATCCTGACCTTGAAGGAGCGGAGTACGATGAACTGCTTCTGCCGGTTCCCTGAGTTGCCGAACCGCTTCTCTGAACTCCGGAAGGCCTGGTAGTTGTAGTCCCGCTGTTAACCCTTGTATTGTTGTATGAAGGCCTGGTGCTCATCCTTTGGTTATTATAAGAGGGAGTGTATGATCTGTCGACTGAATTGTACTCAGGAATACTGGCAGCTGGTCTCCTCGACTGGCCTGTACCGGTTGCAGCATTGCCGGAACCCTGGGTGGTGGTTCTTCTCTGGCCTGCTGCAGGCATCTGTGTACCACTGACAGGGGAAGTTGTCCGCCTTGTAGTTGATGTACCGACTGTGCCTGTGGCTGTGGTCCCCGTACCGGTTGTAGCGTCGGTGCTTCTCCTTGATGACACTGTTCCGGAAGTAGCCGAGGCGCCTGAAGCGCTGCCGCCTGCCCAGCGGGTCGACATTGTGCTTGGTCTTTCCCTTCTTCCGTAGTTGACATCCCTGTCATTGAAGTTATAATGGCTGTAATATCCCCCGTAGTACCAGGGTGAATACCAGGAGCTATACGGGCTGTAGAATCCCATACCATAATAGCCGCCGTAGGAGTAGGGGCTGTAGAAACCGCCGTAGGAATATGGGCTGTAGAAACCGCCATAGGAGTACGGGCTGTAGTAATCATAGTAGAAGGGATCGTAGTAAGAATAAGGGAATCCGCTGTAGAAGTTATTGAAACCGAACGACGGGTAGAAGCCGTAGTAGAAAGGATCTCTCCAGTACGGGCTGAAGTAGTTCCCGTAGAACCTGTTCAGTCTGCCGGCGTAGGAGCCGTCATAATAATCGTACCTGTTGTCGTAACTTCCGGCATCGGCATAATCGACTGCATCCGAATATTCTTCAGACACCAGGGTATCGGCAGCATATATGTTGTCATAATATGAACCTGATCTCAGATTGCCTTCGGAAATCTGATTGCGGTCGCTGGTCCCGGCCTTTGTAACAGGCTGATCAGAATTCACAAAATACAGGTCATCGTATTCTGTTCCCACGTAAAGCCCTGACGAGCAGGAAGCGAGAGTCAGAAGGGCAAGGCCGAGTATGTAATTTGAAGCTTTCATTTTGTTGTTGTTTCCTTTTGTTTAGTTCATTCACTCTACAAATAACAAAATCCATACCAAAACATTCGGTTTTGAGGATATTAAAGGCTTAGGGTTTCAGCAAATTTAATTCTTTTTGACAAAGAAACAATTATTTTGAAAACGCTTATCCTTTCCTTTTAGTTTGCACGATGACAACTACCCTTAAATATTCTCATGAAACGACCTCTTTTTATAATATCCATTATTTAGTTATTTTTACGACCTGTTTTTTGACAGTCCTAATAATAAATAATTACACACAAGACGATGGCTAAGTTTCTAACAGACAAGGATGAGAATTATGCACAATGGTACAATGACCTTGTGATCAAGGCGGATCTTGCCGAGAATTCGGCTGTGAGGGGGTGCATGGTTATCAAGCCTTATGGTTATGCTATCTGGGAGAATATCCAGGCCGGGCTTGACAAGATGTTCAAGGCCACCGGTCATGTCAATGCATATTTTCCACTGTTCATCCCAAAATCCTTTTTCAGCAGGGAAGCTGCTCATGTTGAAGGGTTTGCAAAGGAATGTGCAGTCGTTACGCATTACAGGCTGAAGAACGATGAGAATGGCAAAGGCGTAATTGTCGATCCTGCTGCAAAACTTGAGGAAGAGCTTATCATACGGCCGACATCGGAAACCATTATCTGGAATTCATATAAAAACTGGATTCAGTCGTATCGCGACCTTCCCATCCTGATAAACCAGTGGGCAAATGTTGTCAGATGGGAGATGCGAACCCGTCTGTTCCTGAGAACTGCGGAGTTCCTCTGGCAGGAAGGGCATACCGCCCATGCAACAAGCCAGGAGGCTGTTGAAGAGACAGAAAAAATGATAAATGTCTATTCCGATTTTGCTGAGAATTATATGGCCCTGCCTGTAATAAAAGGATACAAGACAGAAAATGAACGTTTTGCCGGGGCGATTGATACTTACACCATAGAGGCCCTGATGCAGGACGGGAAGGCTCTTCAGGCAGGGACAAGCCATTTCCTGGGACAAAACTTCGCAAAAGCTTTCGATGTTCAGTTCACTGACAAAACCGGGAAACTCGATTATGTTTGGGCAACTTCCTGGGGATTGTCTACAAGAATGGTCGGAGCTCTTATCATGGCGCATTCCGATAACAACGGACTGGTGCTGCCTCCGCGTCTGGCCCCTATTCAGGCGGTTATTGTTCCGATATTCAAAACCGATGAACAGCTTAAGCTTATAAGTGAAAAAGCGAGGGAAATAATGGCTGGTCTTCAGAATGCCGGTATCTCAGTTAAGTATGACGACCGTGACAATCTGAAACCAGGTTTCAAGTTTGCCGATTACGAACTGAAGGGAGTTCCCGTCAGGATAGCGATCGGACCTCGCGATATCGAGAACGGTACAGTTGAACTTGCCCGTCGCGACACTTTGCAGAAAGAGACAGTATCGGCCCTTGGCCTGCCCGAAAGGCTGAAGGAACTTTTTAAGGAGATTCAGTCCAATCTTTATAAGAAGGCACTGAAATTCCGCGACGAAAATACCTATAAAACAGATGACTGGAAGGAATTCACTGATCTTATTGAAAATCAGGGCGGATTCATTCTTGCTCACTGGGACGGGACAAGCGAAACTGAAGAAAAGATAAAGGAGGAAACGAAAGCGACCATCAGGTGCATACCCTTTGACTCGATAGAAGAAGAGGGGAAATGCATTTATTCCGGGAAACCTTCGAAAAGAAGAGTACTTTTTGCAAGATCATACTGAAGCAGGGATGCAATTCGCGGGATATTTGCTATTTTAGAGCTCCAATACAATTAATAATAATGATCATGCCTGAACCTGAAGAGAAAAAGACCCTTATTATCAACACACTGAAGGAAAAATCCCTGTTGAAGCAGAAAGTTTTCGATAATACACTTGAATGGTTCAGTGTAGTTAAGGATATACTGAAGGAACTTTCGAAAGATGTTAACAGCAACCTCGGCAATGTGGATCCGAGGATCAAAATGGAGTATACCGACAGGAGCAACTTTGATGCGCAGCTGAAAGTAGCCGGGGATATGCTTCTTTTCAGTATGCATTCCAACATATTTCAGTTCGACAGAGAACACCCCGCGTGGAAAACTCCTTATATTCAGAAGAACAAGAACAATTCCTACTCGGGTATGATCAACATTTACAACTTCCTTTACGATTCATTCAAATACTCGAGGCTTGACGACCTGGGATACCTGATTGCCAGGATTTTCATCAACCATGAGAACCAGTATCTGGTTGAAGGCAAAAGGCAGATGGGGATGCTCTTCTCAAACTATGGAAATGAGGCAATAACACGTTCATCACTCAGGAACATAATATCCACAGCGATTCAGTACTCCCTGGAATTTGATCTTCTTATTCCACCCTACGATACCGTAAAGATTGCCACTGTCGGACAGGCGGAGGCGAAAATCCAGCATTCCAGGGTTATAACGGGTAAACGTCTCGGATTCCAGTTCAACTCTGATGATGTTCTGCTCAAAAATCAGAATGAATCCTGAAAATGAAGATATTAAAAGATGTCCTCTGATCCGGAGATTCTTCTGCTTCCAGATAATTACCCTTGTTTTTCTGCCATCCTTTGCCCAGCAGCTACCGTCTGCCGATTCAGCTGCCAGCAGCGGCAGGCTTAACTCTGCGCCCGATATCAGGAAGATAAAAATCTCTCTTCCGTATATCCGGAACTCCGGCGCTCCCAGCCTCATTCCTCCGCCCGACAACGGAAACCACCGGACCATGATCTTCCTTGATTCTTTAAAGAACATGGCTTCTGGCACATTGGTAACAAGGAAACTTTATGATTTTATTATCATTGCCCGCGACCCTGAAACCACAAAAGAAATAAGTCAATCGAGCGAGGATAAATTCATCAGGTCAGCCGGACTGAAGATCAGGAATATTGAGATAAAAAGGCTTAATGTATTCGGAACAAACATAAACACCCCGGACTTTTATGATCCAAATCCTACTGAAAAACTACTCAACAGGACACATTCCAATACAAATGAGTGGATTATAAGAAAGAACCTCCTGTTTCGCCCGGGCGACACCATTTCACCGCTTACCCTTAGCGACAACGAAAGGTACCTCAGGGAGCTCAATTTCATCGACGATGCCAGAATACTGGTTGTTCCCGTTTCTGATTCTCTGGCTGACGTGATAGTAGTAACAAAAGATATTTACTCCCTTGGAGCCAAAGCCAGTCTGGCAGGTGTCGGGAAAGGAATGGTTTCGGTTTTTGAACGAAACATCTTTGGCATGGGTCATGAGTTCGGAGTAAATGTTCCGTGGGACATTGATTCCACGGATTCACCAGGATTCGGGGTGAACTACCGGGTCAACAACATAGGCAAAACATTTACAAACCTGGGCGTATATTTCCATGACGGGCTGGGGAAAAAATCTTATGGGATAGACATAGGCAGAAGCCTTGTAAGTTCCGAAACAAAATATGCAGGAAATATATCTCTCAGAAGAACCATAACATCAGAGGATCTCGATTCGCTTCCAGAACCTCATCCCGTTAAATACAATTTACAGGATTACTGGCTGTTAAGATCCTTCCTGATCAACAGAGAGTCGGTCGCCCGTCTCTTTGTAGGAGCACGGTACACAAACAACAATGTATACCAGCACCCCTATATCGACCCTGATTCCTATCGCCATCTTCAGCAATACCGGCTCTTCCTGGCTTCAGTTTCCTACTCCGTACAGAGATTCTACAAGACAAGCCTGATATATGGTTATGGCCGGACAGAAGACATACCCCACGGATTCTTGTTTAACGTAACCGGGGGCAGGGAAGTAAGTGAGTTCAAAAACAGGTATTACGCCGGGGCATCCGTATCTCTGGGAGAATCATTCAGCAAAATCGGATTTATTCAATCTTCAGCAGAATTCGGCACTTTCATCAATAACAGGATGACAGAACAAGGCATCCTTTCATTCAGAACAAGTTTCATTTCAAACCTCGCGTACACAGGCAGATACCGGATCAGAAGCTTTCTGAACCTGGAGTACACGAGAGGTTTTGACAGATATAATGATGAGAGTCTGACACTTATCAGGGATGATGGCTTTTCAGGATTCCGGAACGATTCAATCGGTAATGCACAAAGGCTGGCTCTTAACTTCGAAACTGTGTTTTTCAGCCCGATGGATTTCTATGGCTTCAGGTTTGCCGTCTTCGGATTTGCCGATGCAGGCTTTCTCTTCGGTACTAACCAGATTGTTTCAAGAGGCGACTTTGTTTCAGCAGTCGGCATAGGGATCAGGGTAAGGAACGACAATCTTATACTGAACACTTTCCAGGTTAGACTGGGCTTTTACCCTAATGTTCCCGATTATTCGAAAACAACTGCTTTCATGGTTTCCGGAGAACAAATGCTTAAACCATATAATTTTGAGCCCGGTCAACCTTCAATAATCCGATTCAGATAGTTATGGAGCTTTTCGAAGATTTCAGGGCTTTTGCCGACAGCAATTCCCTCTTCACGGAGAAGGACAGGATACTACTTGCCGTCAGCGGAGGAGTTGATTCAATGGTAATGCTTCATCTGTTCACCAGGATGAAATCAGATATGGTTGTTGCCCATTGCAATTTCAGGTTAAGAGGAACTGAGTCGGATCTGGATGAGGAACTGGTGAGAACCTATGCCTCAAAAAACAATATCCCCTTCATACACATGTCATTTGATACGGCCGGATATGCCCGCGATAAAGGCATTTCAATAGAAATGGCAGCCAGGGAACTGCGGTATGAATGGTTTAAAAATCAAAAGACAGAACAAAAATGCAGCCTTATTTCAGTTGCCCATAACCTGAATGATAACATAGAAACCCTGCTGATCAACCTGATCAGGGGAACAGGTCTGACAGGACTCACAGGGATGAAACCTTCCACCCACGGTATCATCAGGCCGCTTCTGTTTGCAAAACGCTTTGATATAGAGGAATATAGTAATGAATTCCGTATCCCTTACAGGGAAGACAGGTCGAATGCCGAAACACTGTACATCAGGAACAAGATCAGGCATCTGGTGATCCCTGTGCTAAGGGATATAAATCCTTCTGTTGAAGAAACACTGAATGAAACAGCCATGAGGCTTGCCGCACTTGATAAAATCCTTTCGGATCATATTCAGGATATCAGATCGCAGCTCTCCGAAAAGATCGGGAAGTCAGTCGTCTTTGATACAATAAAGCTGGCTGAATTCAGCCTGAACAAGGCAATGTTGTTTGAACTTTTTCATCCTTACGGGATTACCGACTCTCTTGCAGGAGACCTTCAGAAACTTCTCATTTCAGATACCGGGAAACAGTTGTTCACCTCATCCCACAGGATACTGAGGAACAGAAATGAAATCATTGCAAGTCCCCTGGAAGAAATGCCCCGCCATCATTTCATAGTTGAATCTGTCGGCGGTCTGCTGAACATCTCAGGGGTAAAGTCAGCATCCGTTGCAGCTGTGGATAAAGGCTTTACGATATCACGCAACCCGCTGACAGCTTGCATTGACCACGATTTGATAAGTTTTCCGCTTGTTATAAGAGGATGGAAGAAAGGCGACTATTTCTATCCTTTTGGTCAGGCAGGAAGGAAAAAACTTAGCGATTACTTTACCGACAGGAAATATTCCCTTTTTCAGAAAGAGAAGGCACTGATCCTTGAGTCAGAAGGGAAAATAGTATGGCTTATGGGTGAACGGCTCGACAACAGGTTCCGGGTTACAGCATCAACTGCGACAGTGCTTACCATTGAGATGAACGATCCCCGGGAAGATAACATAAATCAATGACCTTCTGCCAGGAAATCAGCCCTGCCGTATCAAATATTTCGTGATCCGTGAATTCCTCTGTCGATAATCAGCAGATCCGCCAGTGCGATAGCAGCGGCAGCCTCAACAATTACGGGCATCCTGAGAGCAATGCATGTGTCGTGCCTTCCCTTTACGGTAAGCCCTGTCATTTCCTTCCTTACGAAATCGAATGTTTTCTGTTCTGCTCCCGTTGACGAGGTTGGTTTTACAGCGACTCTGAATACTATCTCATTCCCGTTTGTAATACCTCCATTGATGCCTCCTGCATTATTTGTTAGTGTCCTGCCTGATTCATCCGCAAATGCGTCATTATGTTCTGAGCCTTTCATGGACGCAGCTTTGAACCCTGACCCAAATTCTATCCCCTTTATAGCGGGAATTGAAAATATCACATGGCTTACAGCTGATTCCACAGAATAGAAGAAAGGTTCCCCAAGAGCTTTTATTGATTCGGAAATCCTGCATTCTATAATACCTCCGATGGAGTCATTTTCAGACATGGCTTTCCTGACGGCTTTATCAACATCATCAATCCCTCCGGCTGAAACAAGCTTTGCTGCGACACTGGAAGGCCGGATGATTTTCTTTGCTATAACCCCTGCAGCAACAAGTCCCCAGGTAATCCTTCCTGAAAAATGACCGCTTCCTCTCATGTCTGCAAATCCCGAGTATTTTATTCCGGCCACATAATCGGCATGGCCCGGACGCGGAACATTTCTGAACTCATCATAATCTGACGATTTTCTGTCGCTGTTCCTTGTAAGGATTGTAATAGGGGCTCCCGTAGTAAATCCGTTA
>JAKLIJ010000001.1 GCA_022709665.1 Bacteroidota bacterium | reverse complement strand
TCAGCAAACCGCTGCCCTGTTTCCGGCTTCCCGTTGAGACATCAGCAGTTCCGGAATCCTTAACAGTTGTTGTTAAAGCCGGTTTTCCGACTGTAACCGAAAACTCAACATCCTTAGGCGGAGAACAGGTGGTGTTATTGCACGACATGAAGTTCACAGTCCCCGACACCGTAAATGAAGGATTCGGGGAATTTACTTTCTGTCTGAATTCCGCCCTGTCGCTAAACGATTTTATTTTGAATCCGAAAGCTTCATCCATGAGCTCTTCAGGCTGAGTCGCCTCGAAAGTCTTCCCCTCGAGAGTGTAATCAACCGGCCCGTTGAATGAAAATGATGTAGGTATCGGCCCTCCTTCAGGAATATCCATAGCGTAGATATGCGAACCCTTCTCTATTTCAGCTGTGAAAATTATTTCATAGGAGGCATCACCCTTCTTTTCATAGCCGAAAGTCCAGGTGACCGGATCATATATCTGGGATGTGGCTCCGTTTATGAGAAGGAGCGTAAAGAGCATTATGGTCAGGTATCTTTTAAACATAGATATATCTGTTAATACTTTGTAAAAGTAATAAATCAGCAACATTAACAGAAAAGAGGGCCCGGTTGTTCGGAATTATTACCTGTCAGGTCAGGTCTATTTCATTATCAAATCTGTCAAAGAAATGATATTCAAGCATGTGATAGGAAGTCACTGCCTGAACCTTAAGAAGGATTTTGTATTTGATATCCCATTTCAGGTACTGTGGGAATAATCCTTTTTTCAGGTATGAAGCTACAAAGGGGTGTACATTAAGCGCTATACTGCGGGTTTTGATCTTGTCGACAAGGAATGCCAGGTATTTTTCAAGAGTATCGGTAAACAGGATTGTGGGGCGTATCTGTCCCGACCCAAGACAGGCAGGGCATTTCTCATCAGTTACAATATTCATTTCAGGCCTTACACGCTGCCTTGTAATCTGCATAAGCCCGAATTTCGTCAGGGGAAGGATGTTGTGTTTTGTTCTGTCTCCTGCCATTATTTCCTTCATGCTGTCGAACAATGCCTGTTTGTTCTCATTGTTCTGCATGTCGATGAAATCGATTACAATTATTCCACCCATATCACGTAACCGGAGCTGCCGGGCAATCTCCCTGGCAGCTTCCAGGTTGACTTCCAGGGCGTTTGCCTCCTGGTTATTGCCCGATCGCGACCTGTTTCCGCTGTTGACATCAATTACATGAAGAGCTTCGGTATGTTCAATAATAAGATAAGCTCCATGCTTGAATGAAACTGTTCTTCCGAAGAGCGCCTTGATCTGTTTGTTTATGCCAAAGTGTTCGAAGATAGGTATTGAACCGTTATAGACCTTTATGATTTTCTCCTTTTCCGGCGCTATCTCTCTTATGTAATTCCTTACTTCCTCGGCCAGAACTGCATCGTTAATGTGGATGCCGTTGAATGTCACATTCAACATATCCCTGAGGATTGTTGATGTGCGGTTCATCTCACCGATAAAGAGTTTGGGAGTTTTGGTTTCCTTTTTTACAGAGATGAATGCTGATTCCCATCTGTTGACCAGTTCCTTAAGTTCAGCGTCGAGAACGGCCACCTTTTTTCCTTCAGCTACGGTACGTACAATTACGCCGTAGTTTTTTGGTTTTATACTCTGTAGCAGAGTTTTGAGGCGGTTTTTCTCCTCATTGCTTTCGATCTTTGAGGATATGGAGACCTTGTCGGAAAAGGGAATAAGAACAAGGTTCCGGCCTGCGAGCGAGATCTCCGAAGCAAGTCTGGGGCCTTTAGTAGAAATTGGTTCCTTTGTAATCTGGACAAGGACTGTCTGACCTGAAGTAAGGACGTCAGTTATTTTTCCGTCTTTGTCAATGTCCGGTTCGCATTTGATTTTATGGAGGGGAGTTATCCGTCCCTGTCGTTGGACAGCAGTGACATAGTATTTATGCTGAGTTCTGAACTGTGCTCCGAGGTCGAGGTAATGAAGAAATGCATCTCTCTCATATCCTACATTTACGAATGCCGCATTCAGCCCCGGCATGATCTTTTTTACTTTTCCCAGGTAAATATCCCCTACGGAGAATTTTATGCTTCTCTTCTCCTTGTTTAATTCTGTCAGCTGCTTGTCTTCCAGCAGCGCCAGCGAGACTTCGGACACCCCGACATCAATGATCAACTCCTTATTTACCACGTCTCTTCCTGAACTGAGTCAATAACCCCACCAACTCCAATGTACTTATACAATAAACCTAAAGATCGGAAGACCTTTAGGTTTAGTTAACTTAAAAAAGACTACCCAGTCTGTTTATTTCTTTTTGTGTCTGTTCTTCCGCAAGCGTTTTTTGCGCTTGTGGGTAGCCATCTTATGTCTCTTTCTCTTTTTTCCGCTTGGCATGGGAGTTTATTTCTTTACGTGTGATTTAACTTTGGTGATGAATGATTTTGCCGGCTTGAAAGAAGGAATATTGTGGGCAGGTATTATGATAGTTGTGTTCTTGGAGATATTCCTTGCTGTTTTCTTTGCTCTTTTCTTTACAATGAAGCTTCCAAATCCTCTCAGGTACACATTGTTACCAGCTACCATGGAATGCTTTATCGTATCCATAAAGGCCTCAACAGTCTTTTGAACTGTCACCTTCTCAATACCAGTGTTCTTGGCAATTTCATTAACGATGTCTGCTTTAGTCATTTTCGTGAAGTTTAAAATTCAACAAATTATTTCGAGTGTACGTTTTTTTCGACCCTGCAAATATAAAAATATTATTTATTTATATTGAATTAGTTAAAGAATAATTTTTTATTCGGAATTTTTAAATTGCCTAAAATACAATGAAATAGCTGATCATCTGTCGGGTCTTCCCTGTCAGCGGGCTGTTTTTGCCCTGGCTGAGAGGCCGAAATAGTTACAGGTTAAATTATTGAAGACATGTGAATTGTGCATTAAACTCATCACTGGTTCAGTTAAGCTTATTTTTTATTAACTTTGTGTTCTGTAAAAATCAGGTACAAAAACTATAACTATATGTCAATCAATAAGGTTATTTTAGTAGGAAATGTAGGTAAGGATCCTGTTGTCAGGTATTTTGACAAGGGTGTGGCTAAAACCACTTTTCCCCTGGCCACAAGTGAATCCTATACCAACCAGCAGGGAGAGACCATAACCACTACCGAATGGCACAATATAGTCCTCTGGAGGGCAATGGCCGAAGTAGCTGAAAAAACTGTAAAAAAGGGGTCGCAATTATATATAGTAGGTAAGATCAAGACAAGATCGTACGTTGACAAGGACGGTAACAACAAATACATCACCGAGATACTTGCCGACACTTTCCTGGTTCTCGACAAGAAACCTGCTTCAGGAGTTCCTCCGGCAGGTTCCATGTCTCCGGGAATTGTCCAGGGGGACAAGGAACCCGACATTCCTGAGGTGAATGATACGACTGAAGAATACAAGGCATCGGGTGATGATGACCTACCCTTCTAGAAGTAAGTAATAAAGGATTCGGATTTTGGAAGCTGATATTTCTTTTTCATCTGTCGCATACATAACGGATATGGCTGCAGGTCATTCTGACCTGAAACTGATCATAGGATTTGCAATTTTTGCCGTGCTTCTGTTCAAATCAGCTCTCATATCCGGTTCTGAAGTTGCATTCTTTTCACTTCGCCCCGAGGATATTGAAAAGCTCAGGTCCGACAAATCAAAAAAAGCTGCAAGGGTGCTGAAGCTGAATGACAATCCCGATACACTGCTCAACGCCATTCTCGTAGCCAAATATATTGTAAACATTGCAGCCGCCCTTCTTGCTGCATTTCTGGGTTCGCTGCTTTTCGATTTCGGCAACAATCCTGTCGTTGGATTAATAATTGAAGCGGTTGTAATCATATTAATTATTCTGCTTTTCGGGGAGGTCATACCTCTGTTTTTCGCGACCAGAAAGCACCTGTCCATTTCTCTTTTCATAGCCTTACCGCTTTCTTTCCTCATGAAGTTCCTGAGCCCTGTGACCTCAGTTCTTAACTTCTCCTCCTATGTCAAAAAAAGAGCAGCGCACAGGCAGACCAACATAAACATGGGAGACCTTTCTGAAGCTCTGGAGCTTTCACCGGACGAGATAAAAGAGGATGAGAAGATACTTAAGGGCATTGTCAATTTCGGCAATATTAACGTCAGCGAGATAATGTGCCCGAGAATAGATGTGACGGCAATCAACATCAAATCGGGATTCGGCAGATTAAAGTCGACCATCATCGAATCAGGTTTCTCAAGGATCCCCGTGTATTCGGGATCGTTCGACTCTGTAAGCGGCATACTCTACGCCAAGGATATTCTGCCTTACATAAACAATCCTGATTCTTTCAGGTGGCAATCGCTAATGAGGCCGGTGCATTTTGTGCCCGAAACAAAAAAGATCAACGAACTTCTCAAGGAATTCCAGAAGAGAAAAATTCACATGGCGGTTGTTATCGACGAATACGGAGGCACATCGGGGATAATAACCCTGGAGGATGTTTTGGAGGAGATAGTGGGTGAGATCACCGACGAAAGCGATGAAGATGAAACAATGTTCAGGCAGATAGATGAAACAACCTATGTTTGTGAGGGGAAAATCCTTCTGAACGATTTTTTCAAGATAATAAATGTAGGGGATGATCCTTTCAAGGATGTACGCGGAGAATCCGAAACACTTGCCGGATTGATTCTCGAGCTCACGGGAGAAATCCCCCAGAAGGGGCAGGTAGTTAATTACGGGAACTTTGAATTCAGGATAGAGTCGGCCGACAAGAGAAGGATTAAGGAGATCCGTGTTAAAATAACTGATGATCATGCCAGGACAAATAAAGAGTAGGATAGTTCTTTTTCTTATACTTACAGTGGTTTCAGGACTTTCCGGATGCAGAAAAGCTCCTGTTCCAAAACCAAGAGCTTATTTCAGGATCGATCTTCCTGCCAAAGGATACGTCGTATTCAGCGGGATGGATGACAGCCTGAAGCTGCCATTAAAATTCGAATACCCGAAGTACGGTGTCATTTCGACCAATTCCGGAAACCCCGAGCAGGGCTGGTTCAACATAGAATTTCCGGGATACAGGGCAAGCCTTCACCTTACATACAAGGATGTTCGCGGTGATCTTGAAGAACTTGTCGAACAGACTTACACCATGAACGTCAAAAACCATATAACAAAAGCAGATGCGATAAACGAGCAGGTCATTATTGACCCGGAAAAAAGGATCTTCGGCATATTTTACGACCTTAAAGGCAATACGGCAACCGCTGTTCAGTTTTATGTAACTGACAGCGCCGAACACTATCTCAGGGGTTCGCTTTATTTTGAATCCGAACCGAATGCCGATTCGCTGGCCCCTGTAATTGATTTTTTCAGGGAAGATGTAGTGCATCTGATTGAAACCCTGGAATGGAAAAGGAAGTAAACTCTCGGACAACTGATGGGATGTATTTCTAAACATTACCTGAATGAGTACACTATACTGGGTGTATGGAAGATTGAGGAGGACATCGACACCCTGCTCGGCATGGTCGATCTCGACCTTATTGACAAAAAGAAATACAAGGCTTTTTCGAGCACTTCGAGAAAACTTGAATTTCTGAGTGTCAGAGCCCTTCTGGCCGAGCTGCTGGGCAGGGATGCCAGGATAGTTTACAACAAGAACAACAAGCCCTTCCTGAGCGACGGATCAAGATTCATAAGTATCTCCCATTCCAACAAACTCACTGCAATACTGCTCAGTTCCAATGAGAAAGTTGGCATTGACCTTGAACACATGAGCACAAACATCGGGCGTATCGCCTTCAAATTCGTTAACAGGAAGGAAAAAATAACAAGAGAACCCGAAAGGCGGGTTTACCATCTCTACCTTCACTGGTGTGCAAAAGAAGCTATTTACAAGATCTGCGACAAGGAAGGAATAAGCATTAAAAAGAATATTACCATCGAACCCTTCGATGTGAAGGAATCGGGAGAGATAAGAGGAAGTGTGAAGACAAAAAAGATTAATGACACCTTCGATCTCTTCTATACTAGATATGATAATTACACAATAGTCTGGACCAAAAAGAATTATGATAAAGGATGATTTCCCGGGGAAGAAGAGTATAGCCCTTCTTCTCGATCCCGACAAGACTTCCGGAAAAGACCTTAAAAGGATACTTCAGATAGCATCCGGATCCGGCACAGACTATATTCTGGTCGGAGGAAGTCTTACCTTCAGCAGCATAGATACCCTGATAGAGTCGGTAAAAAACCAGTGCAGGATACCTGTTGTCCTTTTTCCGGGAAACCTTCTCCAGCTCAGCCTTAAAGCCGACGCCATCCTTCTTCTTTCATTGATATCAGGAAGGAATCCGGAGCTTCTCATAGGAAATCATGTAATAGCTTCTCCTTTCCTTAGGGATGCCAGGGAAAAGCTTATTTCAGTGGGATATATACTTGTCGGATGCGGAAAGAAAACATCTGTGGAATATATCAGTCAGACGGAAGCCATTCCTTCCGACAAGACTGAACTAGTGGTAGCCACTGCCATGGCCGGGGAAATGCTCGGCCTGAAAATGATCTATCTCGAAGCCGGCAGCGGCGCCTTTCATCCGGTTCCTGCCGGGATAATAACCGCAGTCAGGGAAAATGTATCAGTGCCCATAGCGGTCGGAGGCGGAATAAAAACACGTGGAGAAATTGCCGCTGCCTTCAAAGCCGGAGCCAACCTGGTAATTCTGGGGAACGGATGTGAAAAAAATCCCGGCCTGCTTGAGGAAGCATGCGCCGAAAGAGATTCCGCCAGGCAAGCTATCTGAACAGTTCAGGCATGGGCTCTCCGGTGCAGGCGTTGGGATAGGGTATCCTGCACAGCGAGGATAGAGTAGCTGCAACATCAGTCAGGTTGACCTTTCTCATCACAGTCGATCTGTTTACCGTCCAGCCGTACCAGATCAGCGGAACATGACAATCATATTCATAAGGTGAGTTATGGCCGGTCAGATGATCGTCGTCAATTTCCACCCAGCCGGGCTGAAGCGTAACAATCACATCGCCCGAACGCTGGGCGCTGAAGTTGTTTATTATTCTTTTAAGGTGCCCGTTACCGAAGTCGTTGGCTTCAAAGGCATAATAGGGATAAGCTGATGCCACACCCGTGAACTGGGTGAGGAACCTTGCTGTCTTTTTCTGTACGTCCTCGATCTGCATTCTTGCATCTTCTATCAGAGTCCTGTTCAGAAATATCTGCTTTTCAGAAAAGCCTCTTACCCAATCACCTTCTCCGTAAACTGCGTTCAGATAACTTCTCAGAAGCTGGAGAGCCTGGTTCTGCCTGAAATACCCCGATGGGACCCTGTTATCGGCCATTACCGCAGGAACCTCCGCAACACCATGGGCCGAAGTGAAATAGACAAGAACATTCCTTTTGCCCAGATTGTCATTCAGATAATTCAGAAGAGACTCAATGTTTCTGTCAAGCCTCAGGATTGCATCGGCAGTCTCAACAGAAGAAGGCCCGAACCTGTGACCGATGTAATCAGTCGATGAATAACTTATTGAAAGGAAATCGGGAACATCGTCCTTCCCAAGTTCCTCCTTCTCTATCAGCTTTATCGCAAAATCAGTAGTAAGGGCGTCTGCAAACGGTGTCTCCCTGAGGAAGGCATTATTCCGGGCTGCATTCCTTCCGGCCGGCTTGCTCAGTTTGTTAAGGTCATAGGGAAAGTAGTTCAATCCGTTGAATCCTTTCTCGAACTTGTTGGAATCAGGCAGGCATGCTGAATAAGCCTGTTGATCCAATAACAGAGTCCATGAAGAGTTGAGCCAGGTTTCCTGGCGTTTCATGGCATTGAAATCGTTTACCCACGAGGGAAGCGAAGCCATGTAATATGTCGACGACATCCACCCTCCCGTTGTATTGTCGTACCAGAACACGCCGTCGGCAGAATGGCCGGCAGTTAGAATGGCCGATTGCTCCTTCACTCCCACCGAGAAAACCTTCGATATTTTCCCTGTGGCTGTCTTGAGTTCATCTGCAAAAGTAGATGCATTCAGGTTCAAGGGGGAATGGAGCCCCGACTCGTAGCTGCCTCCGACGGGATTGACACTTATATCCCTGGTACAGTAAATAAACTCATTTTTAAGCGGAACATACCAGTTATCTGAAGTAATGCCATGATATGCGGGTTCGGTTCCGGTGGCAATCGTTGAAAAACCGGGGGCCGACTGGGTGAGCATGTAGTCATAGGCAGCATTCCTGAAGAAGGTGCCTTCATTTATCATCCTCTTGATCCCGTTTTCAGAAAACTTGTCCCTCAACCTTTCTATCTGATCGAACCTCAGCTGTTCGACAACAATTCCTATTATAAGCGACGGTTTGTCGGGGGGAAGATATGCCCCCTGGCCCGTCACCCTCAGAAAACCCGATAAAACCACCAAAACTGCAATAAGCTTCTTTCCTGTCATATCCTTCTCCACTTCTTTATGAAAACCTCAAAAATAATCTTTTCGCGATACGAAACAAAACATGATAAAAAAGCATGTTATAACAATGTTATAACATTACTATAACGACCTTTCCGGTTGCCGAACGGCCAGTCGACAATCCGGTGAACAGAATAATGTACTCTCCTTCGCCCAGGCCGCTCAGAACGAGTTTCAACGGTTCATTCTCAACCATTTCAGCCACTGACCTTAAGACCAGTCTCCCCGACAAATCAAATACCCTGACATCCACGGTTCCGTCCAGACCTTCGGGCAGAAAGACATTCACCTCGCCGCGGCAGGGATTGGGATAGAAGAATGGGGTAAGGATTTTTTCCGGATCGGGAGGTTTCACCAGCGGAGTCATCTGTATGTCAATCCCTGTCTGTACGCCTTCAACAACATTTACACTACTGATTACAGTATCCCTGTATCCTGATGCAGATAGTTTAAGGTTGTAGAGGCCTTCAGAAATAAGGCGGGTGAAGACTCCAGTCGCAGTATCGCAAAGCACATGTGAATTGTCCTTATCATGACCATCTACAGAGACGGATGCGGGAACCGGTTTGCCGGTGTACTTGTCTGTGACTATTCCCCGTATGCCGTAAAGAGCGTTTTCAAGATAGCCGAGCATCGACCTGTAATTGGATTCCCACAGGTCGTCGAGCTCCGAGGCCGGGGTAATGTAATCCTCATCCAGTTCGACAGTTACTTCCCGGCCATGAAGGTTGTAAGTAACATAGTCCTGCCTTCCCCCGTTTATGGGATACCAGTTGTAGCCTCTTGTGACCCCGTTGTCGAGGTAATCCATATATCCTGCCTGGGAGTGAAGGTGAACTGTATCCGCCCATTCCCTGCTTATAGTGTAAAACCAGTCCTCGTCGGCATGTTCGTACGGCCATCGGTCCCAGGGATAGTTTACGACCTCCTCACCCGAATGGAAATTAGCCGATAATACAAAGCGGCGTTCCGACATGAATCTCATCATGTCGACAGTCTCCTTTTGCCGGGTGACTTGCGGTCCTTCAGGATCGGGAAAGTTACGGTTGAGATCATAGCCTGCAGCATTAAACCTTACCGGTGAGCTTATCGCATCTCCGTTCCTGTATGTCCCGTCGGGATTTGCCAGGGGATTGATCCATATCTCAAGGTTGTCGACAAGGCTGGTCACCCTGTTGCCGGCGCCGTAATTCCGGAGAAGATAATCTGCCAGTCGGAGCATCAGTATAAAACCACCGGTCTCGTCGCCGTGGATTGATGAAGAATAGAATACTTCAGGCTCCGGTTCGTCGGTCTGGCAGTTATCGGATATTTTAAGAACAAATACCGCCTTCCCGTTGACTGACATTCCAATAGTATCGAGCCTGCAGAGTGAAGGATAGAGTGAAGCAAACGAACGCAAAATGGAATCATACTGGGTAAAGGTCGGGTAAGTGTCCCATTCCATTGCCTCAGCCATGCTGACCGCAGTCCTTTCTCCCTTGATGACCGGTTCTTCTCTCAACAGGTAGCTTCGCCCTTCAGAAACAAAAAGTCCGGCTGTAAGCGGCGACAGAAGCAGGCTGACCTCATTTTCGCCGGCTGATCGTATAGAATAATCGCGCGACAGCCTGCGGATGTCATCAAATCCTCTTACTTTAATAACAACCTCTGCCTGTCCCCTTTCGGCGACAGTCTTCAGAAGCTTACCATTATCCGATATGATCTGTGAGTATCCCCTGCCTGCCAGGAGTGAAAGTAAAACAGTTATTATCAGTGATTTTCTTGACATTCACGAGTTTAGACATTGAACCTAATATGGAGGATATCACCGTCTTCAACTATGTAATTTTTCCCTTCAATAAAGAATCTGCCTGCTTCCTTGCATGCATGTTCGGAACCCAGAGTTACAAAGTCGCTGTATTTCATCACTTCGGCCCTGATAAAACCCCGTTCGAGGTCGCTGTGGATCACTCCGGCCGCCTGGGGAGCCGTCATTCCCTTCCTGATGGTCCATGCCCTTATTTCCTTCGGACCCACGGTAAAGAATGTCTGCAGGTTGAGCATCCGGTAAGCTGCTCTTACCATCTTGTCGACACCGGGCTCACTGAGACCTGCATCCTTCAGAAACTCCAGTCTGTCGGCTTCACTTTCAAGCTCGGCTATCTCAGCCTCGACGGCTCCGGCGACAACTATTACCTCAGCATCAGCCCCCTTAAGTGCTTCCATTACCTTTTCGACATGCTTGTTTCCCGTGACGGCTGATTTGCCGTCGACATTGCAGACATACATTACAGGTTTCATGGTAAGCAGGAAGAGGTCGTCGATATGTTTCCTGTCCTCCTCCTTGATTTCAAGAGTGCGTGCATTCTGAAAATTCCCAATATGGTCCCTGTATTTTTCGAGAACCTCCACTCCCCTTTTGGCATCCTTGTCGCCTGCCCTGATAAGTTTTTCGAGGCGCTGAAGTTTCTTTTCCACCGATTCGAGGTCCTTCACCTGCAGCTCAAAGTCGATGGTCTCCATATCCCTGACCGGATCGACTGATCCGTCGATATGAGGCAGCGCCTCATCGTCGAAACATCTCAGAACATGGATCAGTGCATCGGTGTTGCGGATATCGCCCAGAAACTTGTTTCCCACACCCTCTCCCTTGTTAGATCCTTTGGTAAGTCCGGGTATATCTACTATCTCAACGGTGGTATGAACTATCTTTTCCGTGGTCTGATGCTTTTCAAGCTCAAACAGTCTCGGGTCGGGCACCTGGATTACTCCGATGTTCGATTTTGTGGCGCTGAATGCGTAAGCATTGGTTTCACCTTTGGTATTTGAGATACAGTTAAAGATCGTTGTCTTGCCGGTATTTGTGATCCCTATTATGCCGCATTGCAGAGCCATCAGATTATATTTTTATTACAGATGCAAATTTAAGTAATATATCAGACCTTCAGCAGGAGATCAACCACTTCATCAACACTCATCAATTTCTGCTCTCCTGTCGACATTGTCTTAAGTGTTACCATGCTGCCTTTAATCTCTTCATCCCCAGCCAGAATAATATATGGTATTCTCCTTGAATCGGCATACGACATCTGTTTTTTCAGTTTGGCAGCATCAGGGTAGACTTCGGCGCTTATCCCGTTCTCAATCAGACTACTTCTTATTTTCAGGGCATATCCGGCCTCATATTCGCCGAAATTGACTATCATTACTTTTGTCTGAACCACATCACTGGCGCTGAACAGATTAAGCTGAGTCATTACATCATAAATCCGGTCGGCTCCGAACGAGACGCCCACTCCCGAGACTCCCTCCAGGCCGAAAACTCCCGTAAGGTTATCATAGCGCCCGCCGCCGCATATGCTTCCAATGCTTGCATCACGGGCCTTGACTTCAATGATGGCCCCGGTGTAATAATTCAGCCCCCTTGCAAGCGTAAGGTCAAGTTCATTCATTGCCGTCAGAGGCGTAGATGCAATGTAAGAGAAAAGCTTCCTCATTTCCTCAATTCCCTTAAGCCCTGCCTCCGATGCTGAAAGGGTTGTTTCAAGCTCCGACAGCTTTTCCTCAGTGCTTCCCTTAAGCTTCAGAATAGGCTGCAACCTGCCGATGGCTTCAGATGACACACCCTTATCCTTAAGCTCCTCATTTACTGCATCTATCCCGATTTTTTCAAGTTTATCGATCGCAACAGTGATATCGGTGATCCTTCCCGATTCGCCTATTATCTCAGCAATGCCCGACAGTATCTTCCTGTTGTTGATCTTGATCACGATGGCTATTCCCAGATCCCTGAAGATATCATCGATGATCCTTATCAGTTCATATTCATTGAGAAGGGAATCGCTGCCTATTACATCGGCGTCGCACTGGGTGAATTCACGGTATCTTCCCTTCTGGGGCCGGTCGGCCCTCCATACCGGTTGTATCTGGTACCTCTTGAACGGAAACACAATATCATCACGATGCTGAACTACATAACGTGCGAATGGCACTGTGAGGTCATACCTGAGTCCCCGTTCGCACATGCTTAAGGATAACTTATTTACCTCTCTTCCAAGAAGTTGCTCGTCACTTAAACCTGAAAGGAAATCCCCTGAGTTGAGAATCCTGAACAGAAGCTTGTCACCTTCTTCCCCGTATTTTCCGAGAAGGGTCGACAGGTTTTCCATTGCGGGAGTCTCGATCGGCTGGTATCCATAGTACCTGAAAACCTTTTTGATAGTCTCAAAAATGCTGTCCCGTTTCATCATCTCTTCAGGTGAAAAGTCGCGGGTTCCTTTTGGGATTGAAGGCTTCATTTTATTAAGATAAAAGACAAAAGGCAAAAGTAGGAAAAAAAAGGGGAAAGACATGAAGGTCGTGCGGTCTTGCAGTCTTGCGGTCTTGCGGTCCTTCGGTCCTGCGGTCTTGCGGTCCTTCGGTCCTGCGGTCTTGCGGTCCTTCGGTCCTGCGGTCTTGCGGTCCTTCGGTCCTGCGGTCTTGCGGTCTTGCGGTCTTGCGGTCCCTGCATGACTCCATGACTGCACGACTGCACGACTGCACGACTGCACGACAATTCCTAGTACTTCTCCGGAACGAAATTCTGTTCGGTAATAGGTGGTCTTACATAGGCCACCTCATGTTTCAGGGGAGGAAGCTTGATTGATTTCTGAGTAAGATCTTTATATGGGATCATCGAGAGCAGGTGGTCAATGCAGTTCAGTCTGGCTCTTCTCTTGTCGTCAGCCGGAACTACAAACCAGGGCGACTGGCGGGTATCGGTGTATGAGAACATCTTGTCCTTGGCCATTGAATATTCTACCCATTTTTCGCGCGATTCCACATCCATCTGGCTTATCTTCCAGCGCTTTGTGGGGTCCTTTATCCTGTCCTGGAACCTCTTTTCCTGTTCCTTGTCGCTTATGGAGAACCAGTACTTGATCAATATAATTCCCGACCTGATAAGCATTCTCTCAAACTCCGGGCACGAGCGGAGGAACTCTTCATATTCCTCGTCCGTGCAGAAGCCCATCACCTTTTCAACTCCTGCCCTGTTGTACCAGCTCCTGTCGAACAGGACTATCTCGCCTCCTGAGGGAAGCTCAGATACATATCTCTGGAAATACCACTGTGACTTTTCTTTTTCCGTGGGTACACCGAGAGCTACGATCCGACAGATTCTTGGATTCAGGCAGCCTGCAATGGTTTTTATGACACCACCCTTGCCTGCAGCATCACGGCCTTCAAAAACAGCAACAACCTTGAGCCTGTTGGCTTTCACCCATTCCTGAAGCTTGACAAGCTCGATCTCGAGGTTCCTGAGTTCTTTCAGGTACTCGGTATTCCCCATCTTCTCATGCTTCTCAGCCTTGATGTCGTGATAGAGATCCTTCTTTTCGAAAACCTCTACCCTGGTCTTCTTTTCCTTATTGTCTTTCTTCATGACGGAACAGGTTAATCAGATTAGAAATATACAAATTTCTGACCTGACAAACCTTGTCCTTCACAAAAATATTACTGAATGAAAGGGATATTCAGAGGATACCTGAATTCTTCGCCTTTTGATGCTTTAACGCTTGCTATGACAATACATATCACTTCGAGGAAGCCGAGGAATATCAGAATGGGAATACCCACAATAATGAAGCAGAGAGGAACTGCAAGGACCATGTATAACAGAATTGAAAGCTGGAAATTCAGGGCCTGTTTCCCGTTGAAGTTCACCCATTGCGACTCATCCTTTTTAGACAGCCAGCAGATGAGCGGTCCAAGTATGCCTCCGAAAGGGAAAAAATATCCGGCAAAAGCTGCCAGATGGCAAAGCATTGCCCAGTTCCTTTCGCTTTCCGACAGTTCTCTTATATCTTTCATGATAATTCTTTTTCTAAAAGACGCTTTTACTGAGTGGTTGCTGCATTTCAGGGTCTGAGAAAACGCTTCAGGTCCGAAGGGAGCAGTCCGTTGGGATTATTTTTATCTATCCTGTGCTGATCGAAGTAGTACAAACCTGAATCGTCGGTCCCAAAAAGCATCTTGTAGCAAAATCCTGCATCAGCATCCTCACCGGGGCCCACTTTATGAAGGATCAGTGTATTTGGCGCCTTTTCACGAATGGCCCTGACAATATCATCTTCGGAAACAATTTCGAAATCGTAGGGGTAGACTGATTTAATTTTATCTATGGAGCCGAGGCCGGAAGAAAGGTCTGCTTCAGTTGAAAGTATCTTCCTGCTCCTTACCTCGGGGGTGAACCTGTTGTAATAGCTCAGGAACCTCCGGCCTATCATAGCCGGGTTTTCAGCAATAAGCCTGGCATGATTCTGCATGAAAAGCAATATTGCACCCAGTTTATAACCGTATTCCAGATCGTCCTCTCCTCCGGCTGAAAGGGGAATTGCAGATATCTCAGGCATTTTTCCAAGCTCAGGGACATTCTTCCCCTGGAGAAGGTTTAAAAAATTATATGACGATCCTGACTTGTCGTTGGAAGGTTGTGTTTCGGTAAGGATCAGGAAGGAAAAGGAAGGATCGGCGCGTTTTGAATCAAAATCGCTCAGACTGATGAATTCGTAAGGAGTAACGGTCCAGTACTCTGTAACTGCCTTACGGATATAGGCATTATAAACTGTGTTACCGCTTTCAAGAACAACACATGTCTTTGATGCCATGAACTGTCTGATTTCGCTGCTTGTGGGAAAAGGCGCCTGCCCGGGCAACAATCCGCAGAATACTGCCAGCAGAACCGACAAAAAAATTTTCTTCATTTAAAGTCCCTGGTTTGACGGAATATACAGAGGATTCCTTTCGTTAAACTTACGTATGTAAACAAACATTAAATCCTTTCTCTTTTTTCTTGCGAGATGCATGTATTCCTCGTACAGTTCCTGGTCCTTCATAAGCAGCAGTTCTGTATTCTCAACATCATATTCCAGCACATTTCCCGTCTCGAAATCAATAAGATACTGTCGCAACTCATTTCGGCTCATATTATTTCTGTAGGGAGAATAATAACCTCCGTAGGGGGAATAGTAGTTCCCGTAGGAATATGGGCTGTAGAGGCTGTAAGGATACCTGTAATAGGGATATGACATGTAAGGATCATAATAACCGTAAGGAGAGTAATACCGGTTGTCGTAAGATGTCACATCAGCCACAAAATGGCAGATACTTCCGATAAAAGTTATCCTGTTGAAATTCCCCTGCACCTGAACGTACAGTATGCCGTTCCTGGCAAATGCCCACATCTCCGACTTGTCAATTTCCTGCCTGACTCCCATTCCGTCGTAGAAATATATCTTTTCAGATTCCAGCAGATTCTTGAAAAAATCCTTGTCATTGTAATCTGTGGAAGTCAGTATCTTTGCTTTCGGAATCGGACTGTTGGTTTTGACCTGGTCAAAATTCAGATAAATGCCGTCATTGAACCGGAAGTCGGGGGTATATTCGACCATCCCGTTATTTTCCTGCCCGGCAGCCGGATAAAAGGCTCCGCCGGCAGCAATCACCGCAAGCATCAGCAAAACCCTGATTATCGTCTTCATATTGGCCGTTGGTTTATATATCCCGAGGATCAAAAATTATACCACAAAAACAAAAATAAGATTTTCCTGCATAGTAACGTTATATCATGGTATGGATATTTATCATCAATTATATTTGTGTTCACAATTCTGCAATACACCTGACTAAATACAATGGAAATAAACGGTAATGGTTCAGCTGATTACAGAGTTCAATATTCCCGGGAGGAATTTACCCGGAAAAAGAACCTGATCGAAGTTTATTCAATAATCTCTCTTATCTGCCTCATCCTTTCGATTGTTCTCCTGTCGTTCGGCGCCCGTCTGCTGTCCGGGATACTTATTATCTCAGGAGCGACACTGGTGATACTTGTCTCCAGAAAATCCGGAGCCCTTTTCCGGGCCATCAGGGAATCGATGGAAGAAGCATCTTCCTCAAGCGAAAAGAAAGAGGACGTTATTTCAGGATTCTCTCACAGGATACGTGAACCGCTGAATAACCTGGTAGTTATCTCCGACCTTCTTCTCAACACCGAACTGCAGAAAAAACAGAAGGAACTGGTTGAGACCTTCGTCGCCTCAACAAACAACATGGCCACTATTGTTAATGAATTAACAATGGAATCGGCAGGGAACACAAGCTTCATTTCACGCAAACCCATAAGGTACAACATGCTCTCGACAATACAGAATACAATCGACCTTTTCAGGCAGAAGGAGAAAGCGAACCTCGACTTCATTTTCAGTAAAAAGGACTATAATGAATATGAATGCAGCGGCGATCCCATTGTGATCAAACAGATCCTTCTCGATATTTTCAATACCATTGAAGCCCGTGGCTCGGGAATGCCTGTGAAAGTAAACATCAGTGTGAAGAAGGAAAAACAGTCGGAACATGTAAACAATATAGACCTGAGGATACAGACCGACAGAAAGATCAGGTTCATTGATCATGAAAGCGGGTCCGGGCAGCTTGCCTCGAAGCTTATATCCAGAAAAAAAGGAACCTACAGTCAGGAACAGGGTGACAATTTTTCAGTTCTGAATATAAGAATGCCTTTTGCCAGTCCCGCTTCAGGCCAGATCCTTCCCGGCCATCAGCAAAGCCAGGCTGTCGTTGAAAAGGAAAGAGTCCGTAAGCAAATGAAGGATGCCAGGATACTTCTGGTAGAAGATAATCTTATTAACCAGAAGATAACGCTGCTTACCCTCAGCCCTCTTGTAAGCAGCATCGACACAGCCACGAACGGCAGCGAGGCTTTATCCAGACTGAAGGAATCGGACTACGACCTGATCCTGATGGATATCGTTATGCCGGTAATGGACGGAATAATGGCAGCCGAAAAGATCCGTGAGATGGAAGCCGGTTCGGGAAAACGTGTGCCTATTATTGCAATAACTGCAAATGCCATGATCGGCGACAGGGAAAAGTGTCTTTCAGCCGGAATTGACGATTATCTGTCAAAGCCATTTCAGCCTTCTGTGCTTGTTGAAAAGATAAGTCAGCTTCTCTGACTTTATAAGCGCTGATTATTGTTACCGGCAGGTTACTCTATAATCAGGACCGGAAACACTTCCGGGTTTAAATGGATACGGTATCCCCGCCATCTCTTGTAAGCCCGGAGTATTTGAGTGAGAAGGAAGGAATGAACCGGTCAAATCCAAAGGAATCCCACTTTTGGTCAATACTATCAATTGTTTTCCTGTCAGAACATACAACGTTAGGCCATTGCCGTGGGAATCCGCCCTCTCGGAAAACCTTGATGGTACCGTCGATCAGGATCGAGCCGGGTGCAATAAAACAATGATCCCTCCTGGGGTCGGAATTTCCAAGTACCTGCCAGGCCGCCATATACAAATCATCCAGGTCGACTGTATGGTCAACCACAAGCACCAACAGGTATTTCAGCTTGTCATAATTCTCCTTCAGAAGCCTGCATATCTTACGAACACTGCCGGGATCTTCCGAAGGGCTGGCGCCAACAAGAAGAAGATCATTCCTTCCGTCTATCAGGTACTCCCTGAATCCTTTTATGAAGGTTGCATTCAGAACGGTTGCAGGGTCACTGCCGGCCTGTTCCGAGGGTGCTGCTGATGATTGAATCCCTCCTTTTTCTTCGGGGAGTTTTACCGTCGCATCCACTCCGGCCTTGCCTCCGAATGAAAAATTATCGGAAGAGTGATCCAGAACATCCATCGGTCCCGTTGTAAACACAAAATCCCTTTCCGGCACTGTGTTCTCAAAAATATGGGTTGCCAGCTCCCGGTAATTCCTTATGTCAACGTCGCCGCTTACCACCACAATGTACTTCGAGAACATCATCTGTCCGGCTCCCGACAGTGAGCTTATTACCTTCATCCCCTGACCGGGGAAGCTCTTGTTGATTTTCACTATAACCAGGTTATGAGCAACTCCGGCTTCCGGCATGTGAAAATCAGCTATTTCGGGTTGAATGGCCAGCTTCATCGGCGACAGGAAAATCTTCTCGGTTGCCATGGCGAGCAATGCGTCCTCGTGGGGTGGTATCCCGACGATAGTGGCGGGATATACGGCATCGGCCGAGTGTGTGATGCAGGTGACATGAAAAACCGGGTAAAGGTCGGCCAGGCTGTAAAAGCCGGTGTGATCGCCAAAAGGACCTTCCCTGACGGGAGGCTCAGCCGGATCTACATATCCTTCGATAACAATATCTGCGTCGGCCGGGACATAAAGGTCATTAGTAAGGCATTTCACGAGTCTCACCCTCCTTTTCCTGAGGAAACCCGCAAGAATGTATTCACTTATATTTTCAGGCAGAGGTGCAGTTGCACAATATGCATACACGGGATCACCTCCCAGAGATACTGAAACAGGCATTTTTTTACCTGTCTTCTTCCATTCCTCATAATGGTTTGCTCCTGTCTTATGCCTGTGCCAGTGCATACCGGCGGTATCGGGGCCAAAAACCTGCATCCTGTACATTCCGGCATTTGTCTTTCCCGTAACAGGATGGCAGGTGTGCACCACCGGCAGTGTAATGAATCTTCCGCCATCGTACGGCCAGCATTTAAGTACCGGTAGAATTGACAGGTCGGGTTTGTTGTGGATGATCTGCTGGCATTTTCCCCGTTTGCGGGTTCTATGAGGAAGATATCCGGCAATCCGCAGCAAGTGAGGCAGCGAATTTATCCGCTTTGAATTCAAATCGCCGGAGCCGGTCAGCATGTTGAAGATCTTCTCAAGTTCCCGTCCGGTCTCTGAAATATCTTTGGTTCCAAGGGCCATCGACAGCCGCTTTTCTGAACCGTAAGCATTCATCAGAAGGGGGAAACGGGTGCCGTTATTTTCAAACAGGAGCGCTTTGCCCCCGGTTTTAACTATCCGGTCTGTTATTTCGGCTATTTCCAGAACAGGATCTGCAAAAGCGTTTGTCCGGTGAAGTTCACCGGCATGGTCGAGGCGGGCAATAAAATCTGTCAGTCCGGAATAAGGCATAATCTGGGAATAATTGAGTCAAAGTTACCTAAAAGAAGTAAAAAAAGGCAAGGCTGTGGGGTAAAAGAGGGGATTAAGAATAAGGCTGGTATCAGGGAGGATTTTAATGAGGATATATATAAAACAGTAATGGGAACCATTCCGAGGAGTAGTTCCCATTCACCGTTTGCAACCGAAGCCGCTTGCGGCGTCAGGTTACTGTTATTCTGACCGGCTGAGCTTCCTGATACAAGACCAGGATTTTCAACCCATGGCTTTCAGGTAATGCCTGTTACAGCGTCACCTTCCGGCTGTCCTTTTGTCCTTTCTTGCGATTGGACTTCCGGGACGAAGTGTCATTCAGGCTGCTGGTGTCATTTCCCGGAGGATCTGTACCAGTTGCAGATATTCACGTGCCGAAGCACGTTTACACCTGTTGCCCTGTGACTGAATCGTTGAAAGAACGTTTCCGGTTTCATCGATCTGCCTGGTATCCTGAACCGGAGTTCATTTGCCAGGGCTTCGGCTCTCCTGATGTGCATTCCCGAGGGTATGACCGAACCTGATCTTGCTTCAGCTAAGAAGCCTTTTCCTGTTCCACATCATTTGAGCAGTCTTTTATCGCTCACCTGATAGATCAAATATATATTAAGAATATGATATGGCAATGTAGAGGATATCTGTTGTTGTACACGGGATATAAACATAAGTTATCAACAATTGTTAATAACTCTGTGTTTAATTATTAAATAAGATATTAGGTTGCTTAAATACTACTTTTGCCCATGGGCAATGCAAACAAGGTCCGGAGGTAAGAGAAGAAAAAAATCCCCTGCAGCAGGAGGCTGCAGGGGATCGGAAAAACAGTTTATCTCTTATTACTTTTTGTACCCGTAAACAGCAAGGTCGCCAAGCGACTCCTCTATCCTCAGAAGCTGGTTGTACTTGCATATTCTGTCGGTCCTGCTGCACGAACCGGTCTTGATCTGTCCGGAATTTACAGCAACAGCAAAATCGGCTATTGTAGAGTCTTCGGTTTCGCCCGAACGGTGTGAAATAACGGTTGTATAACCTGCCCTGTGAGCCATTTCAATGGCATTGAGGGTTTCAGTGACTGATCCGATCTGGTTAAGCTTAATAAGGATTGAGTTTGCACAGCCGGTGTCAATGCCCTTCTTCAGGTATTCCACATTGGTAACAAACAGATCGTCGCCAACGATCTGTATCTTCTTACCAAGTCTGTCGGTAAGCATTTTCCATCCGTCCCAGTCGTTCTCCGACATTCCGTCTTCAATCGAGTCGATGGGATATTTGGCAACGAGTTGTTCCAGATAGTCGACCTGTTCCTTGGAAGTTCTCCTTGCGCCTTTCGGGCCTTCGAATTTTGCGTAGTTGTAGATACCTTCCTTGTAGAACTCGGATGCTGCACAATCGAGAGCTATTTTGATGTCGGAGCCTGGTTTGTACCCTGCGGTTTCAATGGCCTTCAGAATTGTTTCAAGAGCGTCCTCTGTACTTTCGAAATTTGGAGCAAAACCGCCTTCATCACCCACTGCAGTGCTTAAACCGCGGCCTTTGAGGACTTTCTTGAGTGAATGGAAGACTTCTGCTCCCATACGGAGGCCTTCAGTGAAGTTGGGGGCTCCGACCGGTCTAATCATGAATTCCTGAAATGCTATGGGGGCATCGGAATGGGAACCGCCGTTTACTATATTCATCATGGGAACCGGGATTGTGACTGCATTTGATCCGCCAATATATCTGAATAGCGGCAATCCGTGGTATGATGCGGCTGCCTTTGCAACTGCAAGTGAAACACCGAGAATAGCGTTTGCGCCGAGAGTGCTTTTTGTCTTTGTGCCGTCGAGGTCGAGCATCTTTTTATCGATACCGGCCTGGTCGGTAACATCCATCCCAATAACCTCTTCTGCTATGACGCTGTTTACATTATGAACGGCTTTGAGAACTCCTTTTCCGAGGTAGCGTGCCTTGTCGCCATCTCTCAGTTCAAGGGCTTCATTCTCTCCCGTCGATGCTCCTGAGGGAACGGCTGCTCTTCCCTGATAGCCGCTCTGTGTAATAACATCTACTTCAATCGTCGGATTTCCCCGGGAATCCAGAATCTCGCGTGCATGTACACTAACTATTTGTCCCATTGAAATTTATTTTTTTATTAAACAATAGTGCAAGATATATAAAAAAAGGGATATGCCGCTTATGACCATATCCCCTTCTCTTTAAAATTTATTATGCTATTCCTTTTCGTCAGTGTCGGATCCGGAATTCTCTTTTGCCTTCGGTTCTTTGGTGTTCTTTCTGGCTTTGGCAGAAGTTGTCCTTCCGGCTTTTGCATCAGGCTTTTCCGTATCGCTTTTCTTTGTGGATCTTCTTCTCCTGGTGGCCTTGGGTTTGGCAGCTTCGCCTCCCTGCATGGCTTCATTGAAATCGACAAGCTCTATAATGCACATTTCTGCATTGTCGCCTATCCTGTTTCCGGTTTTCAGTATCCTGGTATAACCTCCCGGCCTGTCGGCGATTTTGGGTGATATCTCCCTGAAAAGTTCGGCAACTGCTTCTTTATCTTTAAGATAACCAAACACGACTCTTCTCGAGTGTGTCGAGTCTTCCTTCGATTTAGTAATCAGGGGTTCCACAAATGTCTTAAGTACTTTAGCCTTTGCTGTGGTGGTCGTTATCCTCTTGTGAAGGATGAGTGATGAAGCCATATTGGAAATCATTGATTTCCTGTGTGAGCTTGTCCGTCCAAGGTGATTAATTACTCTCTGATGTCGCATTTCTCTGTCTCCTTAACCTTGTTTCAACTTAATCTTTATCTAACTTGTATTTGCTGACATCCATTCCGAATGACAGACTCATTGACTCAAGCAGTTCGTCGAGTTCGGTAAGAGATTTCTTCCCGAAATTCCTGAATTTGAGAAGATCATTCTTATTAAACTTGACGAGGTCGCCGAGCGACTCCACTTCAGCTGCTTTGAGGCAGTTGAGAGCCCTTACAGAAAGGTCGAGGTCGACGAGCTTGGTTTTCAGGAGCTGACGCATGTGAAGCACTTCTTCATCAAACTCCTCGTTTGCCATTTTCTCATCCGAATCGAGAGTGATCTTCTCATCGGAGAAGAGCATGAAGTGATAAATAAGAATTTTGGCTGCTTCCTTCAATGCTTCTTTGGGCTGGATTGATCCGTCGGTATCTATCTCAAGCAGAAGCTTCTCATAGTCAGTCTTTTGTTCAACACGGAAGTTCTCAACGGTATATTTCACATTCCTGATGGGGGTGAATATCGAGTCGATCGCTATCAGGCCGAACTCGCTGTCGGCGGGCTGGTTTTCCTCAGCCGGGACATATCCCCTTCCCCTGTTGATAGTCAGCTCCATCTGGAGCTTTACATCGGGTTCCATCCTCAGTATCACCTGGTCGGGGTTAAGAACCTCGAAACTGCTCAGAACGCTGTTCAGAGCGCCGGCTTTGAATACTTCCTGACCTGTGACCTTAATCATCACCTTTTCGTGATCAACATCTTCTACCGTACGTTTGAAGCGGACCTGTTTCAGGTTAAGTATGATCTCGGTAACATCCTCGATGACACCTGTTATGGTTGAAAACTCATGGTCGATGCCTTCAATTTTCACTGTGGTTATTGCATAACCTTCGAGGGAGGACAGTAATATCCTTCTCAGGGCGTTACCCACTGTAATGCCATAGCCTGGTTCAAGAGGACGGAATTCAAACTTGCCATACCTCTCGGTGGCTTCCAGCATTATGACTTTGTCGGGCTTCTGGAATGATAAAATGGCCATAGAACTTTTCTTAAATATTATTTCGAATACAATTCAACTATTAACTGTTCCCTGATGTCTTCAGGAATATCAGAACGTTCAGGTACTGACATGAACTTACCTGCCATTTGTGCATCGTCCCACTCCAGCCATGAAAGTTTTGAATATTTCCTGGTAGTAAGCGAATCGACTATTGTTTCCAGTGATTTTGATTTTTCGCGTACTCCGATAATGTCGCCAGGTTTAAGCTGGAATGAAGGGATGTTCACCACCAGACCGTTAACAGTTATATGCCTGTGAGAAACGAGTTGACGTGCAGCTGCCCTTGTAGGGGCTACACCAAGGCGGTAGACCACGTTATCGAGGCGTGCTTCGAGAAGCTGAAGAAGAACCTCACCGGTTACGCCTTTTGCTCTCTGAGCCCTGTCGAATGTCTTGTGAAACTGTCTTTCAAGAACCCCGTAGGTATATTTGGCTTTTTGTTTTTCCCTGAGCTGAATTCCGTATTCCGAGGTCTTTTTTCTTTTCTTGTTCATACCATGCTGTCCAGGAGGAAAGTTCTTCCTGTCGAGATGCTTATCGGGGCCGAAGATCGGTTCTCCGAATTTTCGTGCAATTCTTGATTTTGGGCCGGTATATCTTGCCATTGTGCTATTATTTTAAAACTAATAAACTATTCTTGCGTCACAAATTAAACTCTTCTTCTCCCCGGTGCGCGGCATCCGTTATGAGGCATCGGAGTTACATCGACGATCTCAGTCACTTCAATACCTGCATTGCTGATCGACCTGATTGCTGATTCACGGCCTGCTCCTGGTCCCTTTACATAAACCCTGACTTTTCTGAGGCCCAGGTCATAGGCAACCTTGCTGCATTCCTCTGAAGCCATCTGAGCTGCATAGGGCGTGTTCTTCTTGGAACCCTTAAAGCCCATCTTTCCTGCTGACGACCATGAAATAACCTGACCGGAATTGTTTGTCAGACTTATGATGATGTTGTTGAATGATGAATGCACGTGAGCCTGACCCGTCGGTTCCACCTTGACGATCCGCTTCTTCTGTGCTCCGGTTTTCTTTGCCATATCCTATTTATTTAGTAGCTTTTTTCTTATTAGCAACAGTCTTTTTTCTTCCTTTACGCGTTCTGGCATTGTTCTTTGTGCTCTGTCCCCTGACTGGCAGGCCGAGTCTGTGACGGACACCGCGGTAACAGCCTATATCCATAAGTCTCTTAATATTCAGCTGGGTTTCTGAACGTAGTTCTCCCTCGAGTTTGTAATTTTCATTAAGTATCCGGCGGATTGAATTGATCTGCTCATCAGTCCAGTCCGAAACCTTTGCATTCCTGTCGACTCCGGCTTCATCGAGCACTTTCTGAGCTGTGCTTCTCCCCACTCCATAGATATAGGTGAGGCCTACTTCGCCTCTTTTGTTTCTTGGTAAATCAACACCAACAATACGTGCCATATATTACTTTTCTTAAATGAGTTGCAAAATTAAATAAATTATCCCTGTCTCTGTTTATACTTGGGATTTTTCTTGCTTATTACATACAGGCGCCCCTTACGCCTTACAATTTTGCAGTCGGCGCTGCGCTTTTTGACTGATGCTCTTACTTTCATTATCTTAATATATTTCTTATTTGTACCTGAATGTTATTCTTCCTTTTGTAAGGTCGTAAGGTGACATTTCCACCTTGACCTTGTCGCCCGGCAGGATCTTGATGTAATGCATCCTCATCTTGCCGGATATATGTGCTGTTATTACATGTCCGTTTTCGAGCTCCACTCTGAACATTGCATTTGAAAGAGCTTCGATGATAGTACCGTCCTGTTCGATTGATGCTTGTTTCGACATACGATTACAAATTATTTAAAACCTCATCAATTAATTTAAAAGTAGTTAACACATCTGCTCTTCCTTTGTCGACAGCCACTGCATACTCATAGTGTGCCGAAGGTTTGCCGTCGATAGTTTTTATCGTCCATCCGTCCCTCATCTGGATTGTTTCCTTCCTTCCGAGGTTGATCATCGGTTCAATGCAAATAACAAGCCCTTTTTCCATCTTTGTTCCTGTGCCTTTTCTCCCGTAATTCGGTACTTCAGGCGGTTCGTGAAGTCGTTTCCCGATACCATGGCCGACCAGTTCCCTTACCACCGAATAGCCTCCGCTTTCGGCCCGGTTTTGAACTGCCCGCGACACATCTCCGATCCTGTTGCCTGCGATAGCTTCTTTGACACCTTCCTCGAGTGATTCTCTTGTGAAATCCATAAGGCGTCTGACTGATTCGTCTATTTCTCCCACGGCAAACGTAAAGGCGCTGTCGCCGTACCAGCCGTTGAGAATGACTCCGCAATCGATCGACACAATGTCGCCTTCTCTCAGGGCATAGGATGAAGGGATTCCATGAACCACCTCCTCGTTGACCGAAGTGCAGAGGGTGGCAGGGAAACCGCCGTATCCCTTAAAGCCGGGGATGCCGCCGTTATCCCGGATATATTCCTCCGCGATACTGTCAAGATAAAGAGTGGTTATTCCCGGTCTGATAAGGGATGCCAGTTCCGCAAGTGTTTTTGAAACCAGCAAATTGCTTTCCCTCAACAATCCGATCTCTTCATCAGTTTTTAAATACAACATCAAAGAACGCTGAACTTTGTTAAATCGACGTTACTGCACCGGATCTGCCTTTTACGCGACCCGATTTCATAAGACCGTCGTAATGACGCATAAGCAGGTGACTCTCTATCTGCTGAAGCGTATCGAGCACCACCCCCACGAGAATCAAAAGGGAAGTGCCGCCGAAAAACTGTGCAAACTGAGGTGTTACGGAAAATTTAACCGCAATGGCCGGCAGAATTGCAATGAGTGCGAGAAAAATGGAGCCCGGTAATGTGATCCTCGACATTATTGTGTCGAAAAACTCAACCGTCTTCCTTCCCGGTTTGATTCCGGGAATGAAACCTCCGTTCTTCTTCATATCCTCGGCCATCTGAACCGGATTGATTGTGATGGCCGTATAGAAATAAGTAAAAAGTATGATAAGGATAGCTGTCACCAGGTTGTACCAGAATCCGTACATATTGGAAAAAGCGACCACAAATCCCGAGCTTGAATTTGAATAGCCGGCAATGATAATGGGAAGCATCATGATAGCCTGGGCAAAGATGATAGGCATAACACCGGCTGCATTCACTTTAAGCGGAATATACTGGCGTACTCCGCCGTACTGTTTGTTGCCGACAATACGTCTGGCGTACTGAACGGGCACTCTTCTTGTTCCCTGAACCAGCAGGATTGTACCAAGAATTATAACGAAAAGTATTACTATTTCGACAATCAGTCCGATCGGGCCACCAGCTCCATTCATCCTTGTTCCTGCTTCGAATATGAAGTTCTGGGGCAGTCGTGCCACGATACCTATCATAATAATAAGCGAAATACCGTTTCCTATTCCCTTGTCTGTAATCCTTTCGCCAAGCCACATCACGAACATGGTGCCTGCGGTGAGGATAATAGTTGATGAGAGCTTAAAGAAGAATCCGTTTTCAAGAACAAAAGCGCTTGCCGGAAGTTGTGAAGTCAGGTTAACCAGGTAAGTGGGAGCCTGAAGAATGAGGATAGCCACGGTGAGGTACCTTGTATACTGGTTCATTTTTCTTCTTCCGCTTTCACCCTCTTTCTGAAGTTTCTGGAAATAAGGGAATACTATTCCAAGCAGCTGGACAACAATTGAAGCTGAGATATAGGGCATTATACCCAGTGCAAAAACGGATGCCTGTGAAAAGGCTCCTCCCGAGAACATATCAAGAAGTCCCATCAGCCCCTGGGAGGTCTGTGCCTTGAGGGCTCCGAGCTGTGATGGATCGATACCAGGCAGGGTTACATACTTGCCAAGCCTGTAGAGGGCAACGATGGCCAGTGTATAGATTAATCTTGCCCTGAGGTCTTCGATCTTGAAAATGTTTCTTATGGTCTGGACGAATCTCATGAACTTATAGTTTTACGACGGTACCCTTCTGAGCTTCTATTGCTTCTACTGCTGATTTGCTGAATGAATGGGCATGGACCTCAAGTTTTCTTTCAAGGGTGCCCTTGCCCAGTATTTTTACAAGGTCGTTTTTTGAAACGAGCCCTGCTGCCCTGAGGGTTTCGATATCGATTTTCTCAAGGTTTCCGGCATCGGCAAGTGACTGCAGGGTACTAAGGTTAACAGCCTTATATTCAACCCGTGAAATATTTTTGAATCCTCCTTTAGGAAGGCGTCTCTGAAGCGGCATTTGTCCGCCTTCAAAGCCAATTTTCTTTTTATATCCTGAACGCTGTTTGGCTCCCTTATGTCCCCTGGTGGATGTACCGCCTTTTCCGGAACCCTGTCCGCGGCCAACGCGCTTGCTTTTCTTTACTGATCCCTTGGCAGGTTTTAAGTTACTTAGATCCATTATTGTTAGTATAATATCGTTAATATCCTAAATATTCTCAATTTTAACCAGGTGCCGGACTTTTTCAACCATTCCCAGGATCTGGGGGCTGGCTTCATGTTCAACACTATGGTTAAGCTTATGGATTCCCAGGGCTTCGAGAGTTCTCTTCTGCCTTTCGGGTTTGCCGTTTTTACTTTTTACCTGGGTTATTCGAATTTTTGCCATTGTGCTTTGCTTTACTATCCGTTAAACACTTTTTCCAGATTGACACCCCTGTGTTCGGCAACAGCTATAGCATCGCGCATCTCAAGGAGAGCTGCGAAGGTTGCCTTTACCAGGTTGTGGGGATTGGAAGAGCCCTTCGATTTGGCGAGCACGTTCTTCACGCCTACGCTTTCGAGCACAGCGCGCATAGCGCCTCCGGCTTTTACTCCTGTTCCTTCGGTTGCAGGTTTGATGAAGACCTTGGCGCCACCGAATTTTGCGACCTGCTCATGAGGGATGGTTCCATGAATGACCGGTACTTTAATGAGGTTTTTCTTTGCATCTTCAATGCCCTTTGAAATTGCAGTGGTAACTTCACTGGCTTTTCCCAGTCCGTGACCGACTATTCCGTCTTCATTTCCCACGACAACAATAGCAGAAAAACTGAAGGTGCGTCCTCCTTTTGTAACCTTTGTAACTCTCTGTATGCTAACAAGCCTGTCCTTGAGCTCGAGGTCGCTGGTTTTTACTTTTCTTATTCCGTTTCCCATATTATCAGAATTTTAGACCGCCTTCGCGGGCTGCATCAGCCAATGATTTTACTCTACCGTGATATTTATAACCGCTCCTGTCGAAAACCACACTTCCGATGCCTTTTTCCTTACATTTTGCGGCAAGTGATTTGCCAACAAGTTTAGCCTGTTCAGTCTTTTTGATGCCTGTTTGTCCGGCCAGTTCCTTTTCCCTTGAACTGACTGAAAGCAGAGTAACTCCGCTGTTGTCGTCAATAACCTGGGCATAGATCTGCTTGTTGCTGCGGAATACTGCTACGCGTGGCGTTTCGGCAGTGCCGCTTATCTTTTTCCGGATCCTCATTCGGATCCTGGTTCTTTTTTCCAGTTTGGTTAAAGCCATGTCAATAATTATTTAACCGTTTTATACACTAGCTGATTTACCAGCTTTCCTTCTGATCTGTTCCCCAACAAACTTGATTCCCTTGCCCTTGTAGGGTTCCGGCGGACGAAGCGACCTTATTTTGGCTGCAACGTGGCCAATGAGCTGTTTGTCGGTACAGGTAAGTGTTATTATGGGGTTGCTCCTTCTTTCGGTTCTTGTTTCCACCTTCACCTCTTGGGGAACTTCCATAATTATATCGTGGGAATAGCCAAGGCTCATTTCAAGCATCTGTCCTTTTGCTTCCGCGCGGTATCCGACGCCCACGAGTTCAAGTTCTTTTCTGAAGCCCTGCGAAACGCCGGTCACCATGTTTGCTATCAGGGCTCTGGTAAGGCCATGAAGCGATTTATGTGTCTTCGATTCCGAAGGTCTGGTAAGAATGAGTGTATTGTTCTCAACCTCAATCTTTATGTCTTTGGCGATACTCTGCTTCAGTTCTCCCAGAGGCCCTTTCACGCTGATCACATTGGAGTCGTTGATATCAACGCTGACTCCTTTGGGCAGGTTTACAGGTAATTTTCCTATTCGTGACATTAAAATATCCTCCTATTTAGTATACGTAACATAATACTTCACCACCAACATTTTCATTTCTGGCCTCTTTGTCGGTCATAAGACCTCTGGAGGTGGAGATAATTGCAATCCCCAGTCCGTTAAGGACCCTTGGCAGGTCGTCGGCTCCGTTGTATTTTCTGAGACCGGGACGACTGGCCCTTTCAATCCTCTTTATAGCAGGCTGTTTGCTCCTTGGATTGTATTTCAGGGCGATCTTAAGGGTACCCTGTCCTTTTTCACCTTCAACCACCTTATAGCTCAGGATATAGCCTTTTTCGAAAAGTATCCTGGCAATCTCCTTTTTAAGATTTGATGCCGGAGCTTCTACAACCTTATGACCAGCCATAATGGCGTTTCTGATTCTGGTCAGTAAATCTGCAATGGGATCAGTCATCTTTTATTCTTTCTTATAGTTAATATTCATTCTCCGTATTACCAGCTGGCTTTCTTTACTCCCGGAATAAGACCGAAGGATGCCATCTCCCTGAATGTTATCCTGCTTATTCCGAACTGTCTCATATAACCTCTTGTACGTCCGGTGAGCTTGCACCTGTTGCGCTGCCTGATCGGATTGGAGTTTCTGGGCAGACGGCTAAGTCCGATATAATCTCCTTCAGCTTTCAGTTTTGCTCTCTTGGCGGAGTATTTTTCAGCCAGTTTTGCGCGTTTTACTTCGCGGGCTACCATTGATTCTTTAGCCATATAATCAGTTTTTAGTGTTTTTGAAAGGTAATCCGAAATGCTTCAGCAGGGAAAGAGCTTCCTCGTCGCTATTAGCTGTTGTGACGAAAGTCATCTGCAGGCCCATGATCTTGGTAACCTTGTCGAGGTCGATCTCCGGGAAAATTATCTGTTCGGTAATTCCGAGAGTATAGTTTCCTCTTCCGTCAAGTTTGGAGCTGATGCCCTTGAAGTCGCGGATCCTGGGTAGTGCAACAGCTATAAGCCTTTCCAGGAACTCATACATCCTGTCTTTGCGAAGTGTTACCATTACGCCGATAGGCATATTTTTCCTGAGCTTAAAATTCGAAATGTCCTTTGAGGAAAAAGTCTGAACAGCTTTCTGTCCGGCAATATCTGTTAATTCCTTAACACTGGCTTCAAGCAGTTTCTTGTCGGCAATAGCCTGTCCAACTCCCTGGTTAATAACTATCTTATCCAGTCTCGGGACCTGCATAACGGTAGAGTAGCTGAATTCCTTCATTAAGGCGGGGACTATCTCTTCCTTATATTTGGTTTTCAAAACAGGTGTATACATTACTTGATCTCCTCTCCTGATTTTTTTGAATAACGCACTAGTTTGTTTTTATCATTGAGCCTTCTGCCGATCCTGGTTGGTTTTCCGGAAGCCGGATCAACAATCATAAGGTTCGAAATGTGAATAGGGGCTTCTTTTTTGAGAATTCCGCCCTGGGGTGATTTGGCGTTAGGTTTTGTATGTTTCGAAACGGTGTTCACGCCCTCGACGATTGCACGGTCCTTGTCCCTGTTAACAGTAAGGACGCGTCCTTTCTGGCCTTTCGACTCGCCTGAAATGACAACAACCGTATCGCCCTTTTTGATATGTAACTTCTTCTGCATTGCTCTTCTTTTAAAAATTAAAGTACTTCAGGTGCAAGAGAGACGATTTTCATATACTTGTCGCGCAGTTCTCTTGCAACCGGGCCGAAGATACGGGTACCCCTTACTTCGTTCAGGTTGTTAAGAAGGACCACTGCATTGTCGTCGAATCTGATGTATGATCCGTCGGCACGGCGTATTTCCTTGGTTGTTCTTACAACGACAGCTTTGCTTACCGTTCCCTTTTTTGCTTCGCCTGAAGGGAGGGCGCTTTTAACGCTGACAACGATGGTATCTCCAACGGAGGCATATCTCTTTTTGCTGCCGCCGAGTACCCGGATGCACAAAACTTCTTTTGCTCCGGAGTTATCGGCTACTGTTAACCTGGTTTCCTGTTGTATCATGACTACTTCGCTCTTTCAATTACTTCAACCAATCTCCATGTCTTATTCTTGCTCAACGGTCTGGTCTCGGATATCCGGACCGTATCACCGATGTTGCACGTATTTTCTTCATCGTGAGCCATCAGCTTCTTTGTCCTGTTTACGAACTTGCCATAAATCGGATGTTTTACTTTCCTTTTGATGGCCACCACTATCGACTTGTCCATCTTGTTGCTGACAACAACACCGGTACGTTCCTTTCTGTTATTCCTTTCCATTGCCTGACTAGATTTTCGATTTTTCATTAAGTTCCCTTGAACGGAGTTCCGTGAGAAGGCGGGAAATGGTAAGCTTTACCTCTTTCATCTTCTGAGGATTGTCCAGGGGTGTAATTGCATGATTAAGCTTCATGCGGACAAGCATGGTTTTCTCGGTATCTATTCTTTCAATAAGATCCGGTGTGCTTAATTCCCTTATTTCTGAAATTTTCATCTCTTTCTCCGTATTTTATTCCTGTACGTAATCGGTCCTGACAATGAATTTTGTTGTTATCGGGAGCTTCTGTGCTCCAAGCCTGAGGGCTTCTTTTGCGACATCGAATGGCACTCCCTCGGCCTCTATAAGAATTCGTCCGGGTGTAACGGGCACAACAAATCCTTCGGGTGATCCTTTTCCTTTACCCATACGAACTTCTGCAGGTTTCTTGGTAATGGGTTTGTCGGGAAATACCCTGATCCATATCTGGCCTTCACGTTTCATATGACGTGTGACAGCCTGGCGGGCGGCTTCGAGCTGCCTTCCCGTAATCCAGCACTGTTCAAGTGCCTTGATGCCAAAAGATCCGAAAGCAAGCTGACTGCCTCTCTGGGCTGTTCCCTTCATTCTTCCTTTCTGCGCTCTTCTGTATTTGGTCCTTTTCGGTTGTAACATGGCTCAAATATCTTTTAAAATTTTCTACTCACTGAAGCTTACTTCTTTGCTTTCCTTTTAAGCGTTTTGCTTTTGGCATTCCTTGCTCCGATATTGGGACTGAGGTCTCTTTTTCCGTAGACTTCTCCGTTGCATATCCAGACCTTGATACCGATCAGGCCTACCTTTGTATGGGCTTCGCCAAGTGCATAATCTATATCGGCGCGAAGAGTGTGAAGGGGAATTCTTCCCTCCTTGTAGGTTTCGGTTCTTGCCATTTCGGCTCCTCCCAGACGACCTGAAATCACCACTTTAATACCTTCTGCTCCCATTCTCATGGTGGAGGCGATCGACATTTTTATTGCCCTGCGGTACGAAATCTTTCCTTCCAGCTGGCGGGCTACGTTGTTTGCAACGATATTGGCGTCGAGCTCGGGCCTTTTAACCTCAAAGATGTTGATCTGAACCTCTTTCCTGGTTATCTTCTTGAGTTCTTCCTTCAGCTTGTCAACCTCCTGTCCGCCTTTGCCGATAATAATACCCGGTCGTGCGGTGTTAACGGTTACTGTAATAAGCTTGAGGGTTCTCTCAATAATTATCTTTGAGATGCTTGCCTTTGCAAGCCTGGCATTCAGATATTCTCTTATCTTGGTGTCTTCCACCAGTTTTCCGGAAAAATCTTTTCCTCCATACCAGTTTGAATCCCATCCTTTGATGATGCCTAATCTGTTACCTATCGGATTTGCTTTTTGTCCCATCTGGATTATTTTGATGCAGTTTCACCTTCCTTGTTAATACTATCGAGCACCAGTGTCACATGGTTTGATCTTTTTCTGATCCTGTAAGCTCTGCCCTGGGGAGCGGTCTGGAGTCTTTTCATTGCACGGCCGCCGTCGACGTTGATATTGCTTACGTACAGGTTGCTTTCCTCTATCCTGGCACCCTCGTTCTTTGCCTGCCAGTTAGCTATTGCTGAAAGCAGGAGTTTTTCAAGGCTTCTGGAAGCTTCCTGAGAACTGAATTTCAGGACGTCGAGAGCTCTGTTCACTTCCATTCCGCTAATAAGCCCGGTAAGCAGCCTCATTTTACGGGGTGAGGTAGGACAGTTTCTGAGAACCGCCTGGTACCTCTCTTTTGCAGCTTCTTTTCTCTTCTCTGCGCTGATTCTTTTTCTTGCACCCATTTCTCAATGTTTTTCAGTTTGCATTACTTATTGCCCGAGTGACCCCTGAAGGTACGTGTGGGAGCAAACTCTCCGAGTTTATGTCCCACCATGTTTTCCGTAATGTAAACAGGGATGAATTTATTTCCGTTGTGAACTGCTATGGTATGTCCGACAAAATCGGGCGAGATCACCGATCTTCTCGACCATGTCTTGAGGACCGACTTCTTCTGTGTCTTGTTCATGTCAAGGACCCTTTTTTCCATTTTGAACTCAATGAAAGGACCCTTCTTTATTGATCTGCTCATAGTATATCAGTTATTTTTTCCTTCTTTCAATAATATGCTTTGCAGAATATTTCTTCCTGTCGCGGGTTTTGAAACCTTTGGCCGGAATGCCTCTGCGCGATCGCGGGTGACCTCCCGAAGCCCTTCCTTCACCACCTCCCATAGGGTGATCGACCGGGTTCATCACAACACCTCTTACTCTCGGGCGTCTTCCCTGCCAGCGAGAACGGCCGGCTTTGCCCGATTTCTCGAGGTTGTGATCGGAGTTCGACACAGTTCCAATTGTTGCGCGGCATGATGTCAGAACCATTCTTGTTTCACCTGAAGGGAGTTTTATAATGGCATACTTGCCTTCCCTTGCAGAGAGCTGAGCGAAAGTACCAGCACTTCTGGCAATGGCGCCGCCTTTTCCGGGTTTCATTTCTATGTTGTGAACAACGGTTCCGAGCGGGATGTCGTTCAGAAACAATGTATTTCCTATTTCCGGAGCAGCATCCTTACCTGATACTATAGTCTGTCCGACCTTAAGTCCGTTGGGAGCAACAATATACCTTTTCTCTCCATCCTCATAAACAACGAGGGCAATTCTCGACGATCTGTTGGGGTCGTATTCAATTGCCTTCACTGTTGCATGCATGCCATCTTTTTCCCTGAGGAAATCGATGACTCTGTACATCTGTTTATGACCGCCTCCGATGTACCTCATAGTCCTTCTGCCGTTAACATTCCTTCCTCCCGATTTTCTTAGCGGTCGGAGCAAGGATTTCTCCGGCGCGTCCTTTGTTATTGAATCAAAGGCGCTGATGATCTTGTGTCGCTGACCTGGTGTAACAGGTTTTAATTTTCTGACTGCCATACTGGTTGCTAAATGTTGCTATAGAAATCTATTTTGTTCCCTTCAGCCAGGGTGACCACAGCTTTTTTAACAGCTGCCGTCTTGCCCACAAGCAGACCTGATTTGGTGTTCCTGGTCTTGACTTTACGACCGGATCTGATTGTATTCACCGACTCTACCGTGACTCCGTAAAGCTCTTCAACCGCCTTTCTGATCTGTATCTTGTTAGCCGACTTGTCAACGACGAAGCCGTAGCGATTGAATTTATCGCCGTCTTTCGTCATTTTTTCTGTCACTATTGGTTTAAGCAGAATATTCATCACTTAAATATTACATGTTTTCAAAAGTTGCCTGCAAAACGTCAATTGCACTCTCCACAAGTACCAGCGTTGAAGCCTTCATGATATTGTAAGTACTTAATTCTTGAGCAGTTACAACTTCAACCCCTTGTACATTTCGGGATGACAAATATATGTTATTATTTTGTTCCGGTAAAACAATAAGTGAATTTTTATTGCCGATATTCAGGTTATTGTTCAGACTGATCATTTGCTTTGTCTTTGGTGCTTCAAATGAGAAGTCTTCCAGGACTATAATTTTATTTGCAGTTGCCTTGTAGGAAAGTGCTGATTTTCTGGCAAGCTGCTTAAGTTTTTTGTTAAGCTTGAAGCCATAGAATCTTGGTTCGGGGCCGAAAATTCTGCCTCCTCCGCGAAACAAAGGACTCTTAAGGCTTCCTGCCCTTGCAGTACCTGTTCCCTTCTGTTTCTTGATCTTCCTGGTACTGCCGGCGACTTCACCACGATGTTTGGATTTGTGTGTTCCCTGCCTCTGATTGGCAAGAAATTGTTTTGTATCCAGATAAATAGCGTGGTCATTAGGTCTAATGCCGAAAATCGAGTCGTTAAGAACGACTTTCCTTCCGGTCTCCTTGCCTTCGGTATTAAGAATCGCTAATTCCATTATTTTGTAATTATTACGTAACCACCTTTAGGACCCGGAACTGATCCCTTTACTATTAATATATTGTTTTCAGGCATTATCCTGATCACTTTTTTGCTTTCGGCGAATACTTTGGCGCCGCCCATACGGCCTGCCATTCTCATGCCGGGAAGTACTCTTGAGGGAAACGATGATGCGCCCAGTGAACCTGGTGCCCTGCCCCTGTTATGCTGTCCGTGTGTCTGACCGCCGACTCCTCCGAAACCGTGACGTCTTACCACGCCCTGGAATCCTTTTCCTTTTGACCATCCGCGGACGTCTACCCAGTTTTGGTTGTCGAAAAGTCCGGCAGTGAGAACTTCGCCCTCTTTAAACTGTCCTTCATCGAATCCGTCGAACTCGACGAGTTTCCTTTTCGGGCTTGTTCCGACTTTTTTGAAATGGCCGAGTTCAGCTTTCGTTGTATGTTTTTCCTTTTTTTCGTCGAAACCCAGCTGAACAGCGAAATACCCGTCCTTTTCCTTAGTCTTTATCTGTGTAACCACGCACGGGCCTGCCTGGAGCACAGTGCAAGGAATATTCTTTCCGGCTTCATCGAAGACGGAAGTCATTCCTATCTTTTTTCCTATTAATCCCTGCATCTCTATTATTCTTTACTGGTTTCACACTTTTATTTCTACTTCAACCCCGCTGGGAAGCTCAAGTTTCATAAGAGCATCAATTGTCTTGGGAGTTGAGCTGTATATGTCGAGCAGTCTTTTGTAGCTTGAAAGCTGGAACTGCTCCCTGGCCTTTTTGTTCACAAAGGGAGAACGAAGGACGGTATAGATCTTTTTATGTGTAGGAAGCGGAATTGGGCCGCTCACAACAGCACCGGTCGACTTCACTGTCTTAACGATCTTCTCGGCGGACTTGTCCACCAGGTTGTGATCATAAGATTTCAGTTTGATACGGATTTTCTGACTCATTTCTTTAAAGAATTTTTCCTTTGGTTATTTCTACAATACGCTTTGCTATTTCTGCAGGCACTTCCTCGTAATGAGAGAACTCCATTGTGGAAGTTGCTCTTCCGGAAGTAAGGGTACGCAGCACGGTGACATAACCAAATTTCTCTGCCAGAGGTACTTTAGCTTTAACTACCCTTGCTCCTGCTTTCGATTCCATACCTTCCACCTTTCCTCTTCTCCTGTTGAAATCGCTTATCACATCTCCCACATATTCTTCGGGTGTGATAACCTCTGTCGACATAATAGGCTCGAGGATCACCGGGTTGCATTTCCCCGCATACTTCCTGAAAGCCTGTTTGGCGGCTATTTCAAACGAGAGAGAGTCTGAATCGACCGGATGGTATGAACCGTCTCTCAGTATCACTTTAAGATTTTCCAGAGGGAATCCTGCCAGGGGTCCGTTCGCCATAGCCTCGCGGAATCCCTTTTCGACCGACGGAATGAATTCCTTCGGTATATTTCCTCCTTTTATTTCATTTACAAATTCAAGTCCTCTTGTTCCGTTCTCAGCCGGCATCAAAGTTGCATGGATATCTGCGAACTTGCCTCTTCCCCCGGTTTGTTTTCTGAAGACTTCCCTGAATTCTGCGGAGGTGGTGATAGCCTCCTTATAGGCTACCTGAGGCATTCCCTGGTTACATTCGACCTTGAATTCGCGCTTAAGCCGGTCGATAAGTATTTCCAGGTGAAGTTCTCCCATTCCGTTAATAATAGTTTGTCCGCTGTCGGGATCTATTCTTACCTGAAAAGTCGGATCCTCCTCAGCCAGTTTATTGAGCGCTATTGAAAGCTTGTCGACATCGGCCTGTGTTTTTGGTTCAACTGCAACGCCGATAACTGGTTCGGGAAATTCCATCGATTCAAGAATAACCGGTTTGTTGATTGCGCACAGTGTGTCGCCGGTCTTCAGGTCCTTGAAACCAACTCCGGCACAAATGTCACCGGCGCTAACCTTATCTTTCGGGTTCTGCTTGTTGGCATGCATTTCAAAGAGCCTGTTTATTCTTTCCCTCTTGCCTGTCCGGGTATTGAGAACAGTATCTCCGGCATTCATCACACCGGAATAAATTCTCAGGAACACCAGTCTTCCAACGAAGGGATCGGTGGCAATCTTGAAGGCAAGTGCTGAAAGAGGAGCCTCGTCATCAGGTTCTCTGATAACCTCGCTGTCATTACGCGGGTCAGTTCCCTTAACCGGACCGATATCGACCGGTGAAGGAAGGAAAGCTACAACAGCATTCAGAAGGCTCTGTATACCCTTGTTTTTGAATGCCGATCCGCAAAGCACCGGGACAGCCAGACCGCGCACAGTTGATTCTCTGAGGGCTTCGGTTATTTCGTCATCAGTAATTGAATCGTGGTCTTCAATATACCTTGCAAGCAGTGTATCATCTACGCTGGCAACAGCTTCTATAAGTTTTGCCCTCCATTCCCCTGCTTCGGCGAGCATATCTGCAGGGACGTCTTCAATTTCAAATGTAGTTCCGGTGGCATCAGAATTGTACCAGATTATTGCCTTCATTCTGATCAGGTCGACAACTCCTCTGAAATTTTCTTCCGATCCGATAGGTATCTGAACCGGTATTGGATTTGCTCCCAGCTTTTCATCAATCTCATGAACCACGCTCAGGAAATCAGCTCCTGTGCGGTCCATTTTGTTTATGAAGGCTATCCGGGGTACGCTGTATTTATTTGCCTGTCTCCACACAGTCTCGGACTGAGGTTCAACGCCGCCCACTGCACAGAATACGGCGACAGCGCCGTCGAGCACTCTCAGGGAACGTTCTACTTCGACAGTGAAGTCAACGTGGCCCGGAGTGTCTATAATATTTACTTTGTAGTCCTCATCTCTGTATTTCCAGAAAGCCGTTGTGGCGGCTGAGGTAATTGTGATTCCCCTTTCCTGTTCCTGGATCATCCAGTCCATCTGGGCATTCCCGTCATGGACCTCTCCCATCCTGTGGGTTCTGCCGGTATAATACAGAATACGTTCTGTAGTGGTAGTCTTACCGGCATCAATATGGGCCATTATTCCGATGTTTCTGGTATATTTCAGGTTGGGGTTCATCTGTTTCCGCTCTTCCCTGTTAATCAATTAAAATCTGAAATGGGCGAAGGCTTTGTTGGCCTCGGCCATTCTGTGAGTATCCTCTTTTTTCTTGTAAGCGCCGCCCTCGAGTTTGTAAGCCGCCATCAGCTCAGCAGCGAGCCTCTCGGCCATGGAATGACCGGTTCTCTTGCGGGCGAATGAGATCATGTTCTTCATGCTGATGCTTACTTTCCTGTCGGAGCGTATCTCCATCGGAACCTGGAATGTTGCACCACCGACCCTGCGAGCTTTTACCTCAACCTGGGGTGTGACATTCTCGAGGGCCTGCTTGAATATCTCAAGCGGTGTTTTTCCTTCACTCTTGAATTTATCGGCTATTATGTCGAGAGAATCATAGAAGATTTTAAAAGCAAGATTCTTTTTACCACTATACATAAGATTGTTCACAAACCTTGTAACGTATGGATCGTTGTATTTGGGATCAGGTAACATGATCCGCTTCTTTGGTTTTGATTTTCTCATGATCTTGTTATTTAAGTGTTATTTCTTAGGCCTTTTTGCACCATACTTTGACCTTCTCTGCGTACGGCCATTCACGCCTGATGTGTCGAGTGCTCCACGTACGAGGTGATAACGCACCCCCGGAAGATCCTTCACTCTGCCGCCTCTTATAAGAACAATGGAGTGCTCCTGAAGGTTATGTCCTTCACCCGGAATATAAGCATTGACCTCTTTCTGATTGGTAAGCTTTACCCTGGCCACCTTCCTCATTGCTGAGTTAGGTTTCTTGGGGGTGGTGGTGTAAACACGCACGCAGACGCCCCTCCTCTGGGGACAAGAATCCAGAGCAGGAGCCTTGCTTTTATATATCAGTTGCTTCCTGCCTTTTCTTACTAACTGCTGAATTGTCGGCATAATATAGTACTGTTTTTACATTAAAATCCTTTGAAAAATTGGTTCGCAAAGGTATTGTTTTTATTTAATAATTAACAAACAAGCATCATCTTTTTTTCATCAGGTGCATAATACACATCTGTATCTGCTGGTTATCATGATTAACCGGCATCTCAAACGTCTTCTAAAATGAAATATCTTACTTAAATATGTAAGTTATTAACAGGTTCCTTCCCGACCTTTCCGCTTAGAATACTCATTTTGTAAACTTACCTTGAAAGAAAAACCGGTACTCCTGCATTTCAAAAAACTGCTGCAAAGAAAATAAATATTTCTTAATTATGTACACTCTCTTAATCGGTTTTTAAAAATTTATTATTTTTGCCCACTCTAAATCAGGAATATATAATAATATAATAAACATACAGCCAGACATGAAAACCTATCAGACAGACCAGATCAAGGGCATTGCGATCATCGGCAACTCAGGATCGGGCAAGACTATCCTTGCCGAGGCCATGCTCTTCAATGGAGGAGTAATCGAAAGAAGAGGCGCTATTGAAAACAAAAACACTGTTTCCGACTATCGTCCCATTGAGCACGAGAACGGGAACTCTGTTTTTTCAACCGTTATGTATACGGAATACCAGAACAGGAAAATTAATATACTCGATACTCCGGGTCTCGATGATTTCAGTGGCGGTGTTATATCCTCACTTTATGCCAGCGACTGTGCCGTGCTTACCATCAATGTTCAGAACGGTGTTGAGGTAGGATCGGAAATCCATTTCCGTCATGCCGAGAATCTGCATAAGCCTCTTATAATTGCAGTCAACGGTCTCGATCATGAAAAGGCCAATTTTGAAAAGTCGATTGAGATGATGAAGGACCGCTTTGGCAACAATGTGGTTGTTATTCAGTATCCTGTAAACGAAGGTGTCGGATTCAATTCAGTAATCGACGTGCTTAAGATGAAGATGCTGCAGTACCCGAAGGAGGGCGGTGTTGCAAAAGTGCTTGATATTCCCGCCGACCAGTCCTCAAAAGCCGAAGAGCTTCATTCTGCGCTGGTTGAAAAAGCTGCCGAAAGCGATGAATCACTTATGGAGCTTTTTTTCACCAACGATTCTCTTTCCGAAGAAGAAATCAAAAAAGGAATAGCCAGGGGACTTCTCACAAGGAACCTGTTCCCTGTTTTCTGCATTTCGGCCAAAAACAATATGGGAGTTGACCGGCTGATGGAATTCATACTCAGTGAAGCTCCATCCATAAGCGACATGCCTGCACCTGTAAACAACAAGGAATCGGAAATAAAGGCCGATCCTGCCGGTCCGGCATCCGTTTACGTCTTCAAGTCGTCGATAGAGGAACACATCGGTGAAATCAACTATTTCAGGGTTTATTCCGGAAAGATAACAGAAAACCTCGACGTGGTAAATACATCAAACGGAGTGAAGGAGCGGCTGTCGCAGCTTTATGTATGCGCAGGTAAAAACAGGACAAGGGTTCCTGAGCTTCATACCGGCGACATTGGCGCCTTTGTAAAACTTAAGAATACAAAGACCGACCACACTCTCAATGCTCCGGGTAACGACTGGACCTACAAGGGTGTCCCATTCCCAGAACCAAAATACCGTACGGCAATCAAGGCTCAGAGTGAAAGTGATGATGAGAAACTTGGGGAAGCTCTCAACAAAATTCATCTCGAAGATCCGACCATAAAGATTGAATATTCAAAGGAGCTGAAACAGATTATAGTTCATGGCCAGGGTGAATACCATCTTAATATTATGAAATGGCACCTTGACAACATTTACAAGATACCGACCAATTTCAATCCGCCCAGGATACCTTACCGTGAGACGATCACCAAAGCTGCTCAGGCAGATTACCGTCATAAGAAACAGTCGGGCGGAGCAGGTCAGTTCGGAGAGGTTCATCTTATTATTGAACCTTACACTGAGGGAAGCCCTGAACTAACGATGATGAAATTCGGCAACAAGGAAATAAAGCTTTCCATAAGAGCCAAGGACGAGATCGACCTCGACTGGGGCGGCAAGCTTATCTATGTCAACTGTATAGTCGGAGGATCGATCGACGCAAGGTTTATGCCTGCAATTCTCAAGGGTATAATGGAGAAAATGGAAATTGGCCCATTGACTGGTTCATATGCCCGTGATATCCGGGTATATGTTTATGATGGCAAAATGCACCCTGTCGACTCCAACGAAATTTCCTTCAGGCTTGCAGGGAGAAATGCATTCAGCACAGCCTTCAAGAATGCCGGGCCAAAGATCCTTGAGCCCATTTACGACGTTGAGATCATGGTTCCTTCCGACAGGATGGGTGATGTGATCAGTGACCTTCAGGGCAGGCGCGGGATGGTAATCGGAATGTCGAGCCACAAGAGGCTTGAAGTTATCAAGGCAAGAGTGCCGCTGGCCGAGATGAACAAGTACTCGACAGCTCTCAGCTCCATTACAGGAGGGCGTGCAATGTATACCATGAAGTTTTCAGAATATGCTCAGGTACCTTCCGAAGTTCAGGAGTCGGTTATCAAGGCTTACTCAGAAGAAGAAGAGGAAGAATAATAATAAACAATATGGTAGAACCCGGTCATCTGACCGGGTTTTTCTTTATCCGCCCTTTTCAGAAGGATATCCCTGCCACCACGAACAGCTTTTCACTTTCCGGATTGACCACGATCTGCCCTGTTACCGGAATTGAGAACCTGTCGGTCACCTGAATCTCCTTCAATACTTCCAGTCCCAGGTTGCACAGGTTGAATTCCCCGTCGGTGGTATGCCAGCCGTCGCCCGCTCCTGCAAAAACACTGATGTTTTTAAAGGCATATCCTGCCTGGAAGTAAAGGTCGCCTCCCTCCGATCCTGCGCCCCCGGCTTCGTTGACAATGCAGTTTGCGCTCAACGAGAAGTTTCCCTTCTCAAAACAAAAATTAAGTTCCAGTCCGTGACTCCCCGTTTCCCCGGATATATCGAAAAGTGAAAGGTCGGGCATGTAGTAGTCCGTAAGCCCCAGGCTCAGTCCGAATGGGAATGAAAAGGAAATATAGGGATCAGCCTCCATATAGCCTCCGGCGTCAAAGGAACCCCACACTCCTGCTGTCAGTCCTCCGCTCCCGAAACTTACTGAAGGCTGAAACGCCGGACCATTTCCGAGTTTTGACCCTCTCCAGACATAACTGCTGAAAAGGTCGGCATTGACACTGAATTTACCGCCTGAATCTTCCTGGGCATTTACCTTCACGGCTAAAGAGTTTGTAATCAGCAGCAGAAATGCAGTTCCGGTCAAAAATTTCAGTCTTCCCATGGCAGATTTTTATTAAATGATAACGAAATTCTGCATAAAAATATCAATTTTTTCGGAAACACCCCCTTAATTTTTAATAATTTTATGTAATTATTATCATTTTTTTCGTTACCCCCCTGTTTCAAATGGGGTATACAAACAATAATTCTAATTTATTAATCTATCCCCTGTAATCCGGGGTATCTTTAGCAAAAAGAGGTTGTCTCCTTAAGTGAGATCAACCTCTTTTCTGTGGTTCCGTTGGTGCCGTTATTTCTTAACGGGCACTTCAGGTTATTTAAACTTCCTGTTTTATATCCCAGACGAAGGCGCGGATTCCTACCTCTTCATTAATGGAATCGATTTTCCTTACTGCTGAAAGAACATTTTCAACAAGGTCGTCGTTCATAACGGCCATCGCGATCTTGTTGATTTCGGGCCATGCATGGGTTCCCAGGTGCGGGACTCCGGTATTGCTGCCTCTTCCCTGTACATCTTCCCAGAGTGAATAGCCTTTTATTCCGAGCTTGTCAAACAGGTACTCCACTCTTTCGGTGTGTGCCTGGTTAAAAATTATCATCACAGCTTTCATTTCTGACGTTTTTTGCAATTAATTATCACTCAATCTTTTCCGACTATCTGGTATTTCCGTTCCTGTCGTCGAGGAAATCCATTTCCGAGTAAACCGCCAGTTGCCTGTTACGTTCGCCTTTTCTGGCGAAGAGGACATAAATAACGGGTACCATAATCAGGGTGACGAGTGTAGAAAATACAAGTCCCCCGATAACTGCAATCCCCATAGGTTTCCAGAGTTCTGAGCCTGAGCCTGTGCTCAGTGCAAGCGGGAGCATCCCAAGGATGGTGGTTGCAGTGGTCATAAGCACTGGCCTGAGCCTCGATCTTCCGGATATTTCTACTGCTTCATAGAGTTCATGACCTCTTTCCCTCATCAGGTTAATAAAGTCAACAAGCACAATGGCATTCTTCACCACAATACCGATAAGCATTACTGCGCCGATGGCAGATATTACGCTAAGGGTGGTGTTTGTAAGGAAAAGAGCTATTGCCACTCCCGAGAATGCGAAAGGTATGGCTATCATAATTATAAGCGGCATCTTAAGTGATTCGAACTGTGATGCCATAACCAGGTAAACCAGGATAAGGCTGACCACGATCAGAAAAGCAATATCCATGAATGCTTCCATCTGTTCCTCAATAGCTCCGGAGATCTGGACCATTACGCCATAAGGAACTGTGGTTTCGTCGATAATTTTCTGGACTTCAGCCTGAAGGACGGTTAGAGACTCTTTGTAAGGTGTGAATGAAACGGTAACTATCCTTTCCCTTCTTTGCCTCTGGATGCTTGGCGGAGACCAGTATTCCTTAATCTGGGCAATTTCTGCAAGCCTGATGATCTGACCTGCAGGATTCGTTATTCCTATATTCTCTATGTCGGTAAGAGTCTGTCTTGATTTTTCCTCGAAACGGACCACTACATCGTATTCGTCACCGGTCTGCCTCAATCTTGTAGCGGTCATACCGCCTACCCTGTTCCTGATTGCTGTTGAAACAGTGGCAGTATTGAGTCCGTTGGACATCATCTTTTTCTGATCGAGGATGATCTGAAGTTCGGGTTTTGACTTATCGCGGCTGATAGTCACATCCTTGGCCCCGGGGAGTTTTCTGATCCTTGCTGCAACGTCTTCGGCGACTATATTGGTTTCCGAGATATTGTAACCATATATTTCAACATCCACGGTATTGCTTCCGAATGTTCCCATGCTTTCCGATGTGCTCACCGTAAAATCTATTATCTCCGGTATACCTTTCATATCGGCTCTCATCTCCTCTGCGAGGTCAGTTATGCTTTTCTCCCTGTCTTCAGGATCCACGAGGCTTAACGAATAGGTAATCACATGAGTTCCACCGGCGCCGAACATCGATGTGAATCCTCCTTCATCATCAACTCCTGTCGAAGATGAAAGCAGTTCTATTTCAGGGTACTTTGCCTGGAGTATCTTGTCGATCTTGTCGGTAGTTTTCAATGTTTCATCCACTCTTGTGCCTGTCTGAAGTTCAACAGTAAGAGTTATCTGCGACTGGTCGGCCTCGGGGAAGAACTCGGTGTTGATAACAGTGAACAGCAGCATTGACCCTGCAAATATTGCAATTGCCAGGATCACGGTGAATCTCTTATGGTGAAGAACCCAGCGGATTGTCCTTTCGTAGAAACCGTCAAAAGAGTCGAGCCATTTGCGGATACTCCCGTCGTATGTCCAGAAAGGTGCATCCGTGCGTATGGGATACCATTTCAGCATGAGGGCGCTCATTGTCGGAGTAAGGGTGATAGCAGCAATAACGGAGGTCACAATTGTGATAGTAACCAGCATTCCGAGTTGCTTGAAGAGAACACCTGTCAGTCCCGACACGAAAGTCAGAGGGAAGAAAACAGCCACAACAGTAAGGGTGGAAACGATAACAGCAAGCCACACCTCATTGGTTGCATAGATGGCTGCTTCCCTGGGCCTGCTTCCCCTTTCCACGTGTTTGGTGATGTTTTCCAGTACCACAATGGCATCGTCGACAACCATACCTATGGCTATCGAAAGAGATGTCAGCGAGATTATGTTGACCGATTCTCCCGTGACAAAGAGGTAGATGAATGCCACCACCAGTGATATCGGGATGGTGACGATAATTATGACAGTAGCCCTCCATCGTCCAAGGAAGAACAGTACAACAAGCACAACAAAGATACCTGCATAAAGCAGGGTTTCGGCGAGGTTATTTACTGAATCCTTTATAAATGTAGCGCTGTCGAACATTTTTTCGATCTTCACATCGGGAGGTAGGTCATTCTTCAGTGTCTCAAGAGTTTCCTCGATATCCTTTGTAACCTTAACAGTATTTCCTCCCGACTGTTTCTGAACAAACATTGTCATCCCCTGGCGTCCGTTAACCCTTGTATCGAGTTTGGTTTCGCGGATTGTATCGCGCACCACGGCCACATCCTTCAGGTAGACATTGTTTCCGTTATAGCTGCTTACAACAATGTCCTTTATGATGTCGCTCTCCGGGAATTCTCCCTGTATTCTCAGGGGATAGTCGGTCTGGCCCATTTCTATGTAGCCTGCGGGCATATTAAGGTTTTCTGCGGCCAGTATGCCTCCTATCTGTTCAATGGTAAGGTGATAGGCTTCCATTTTTCTGGGGTCAACATCTATGTAGACCTTTCTTCCGGGCACTCCGGCCAGGCTTACCGATCCGACTCCTTCGATCCTGTTCAGGGGGTTTACGATTTTTTCGTCAAGAATTTTCTCAAGGCCCCTGTAACTTTCCTGCGCAGTGATTGCATAGAAAATAATGGGCATCATACTTGAGTTGAATTTCATAACGGTAGGCTTCTCCGAGTCTTCGGGAAGATAGCTCTCAATAAAGCTCAGGTTGCTTCTTATATCATTTGTTGCTTCATCGAGGTTTGTGCCGTATTCAAAATTCATAAATATCACCGACAGTCCGTCGCTTGAGGTTGAAGTCATCTCTTTCAGATTGGACACCGAGTTGAGGGCATCCTCCACCGGTCTTGTAATATTGGTTTCGATATCCGACGCGCTTGTTCCCGGATAGGTGGTTACGACACCCACGAAGGGAAGTTCAATTTCCGGGTAAAGGTCTACCGGCAGCTGCGTCAGTGAATAGAGTCCGATAACAACCACCGCGACGAATATCAGGATGGTAGTAACCGGTCTGTTTACGGATGAACTGTATATACTCATCTTTTTCTACTATATTGATTTCTTACTGTGCAATTTCAAGCTTGTCGCCGTTTATCAGCCTCGACTGGCCTTCAGTAACAAGTCTGCTTCCTTCTGATATATTGTCTGATATGATCTCCAACTGGTCGTCAAATCTTTTTCCGACAGTAACCTCAACCCGTTTGGCAACACCCTGATCCTCGATGTACACATACCGGATGTTTGTTCCTTCCTGGAGCAGGACGGCAGCTGCCGGGACGACAAAGGTCTCGACTTCTCCCATGTCCATAGCTACCCTGACGAACATTCCGGGTTTGAGAAGCTCATTCCTGTTGGCAAGCTCTATTTCGGCAATAAAGGATCTGGTGACAGAACTTACCGTAGGGGCCTTGCGGAATACTGTTCCTGTGAATACTTCATCCTTGTAGACATCTGCTGTTATGCTTGCTTTCATTCCCCTTTTTACCTGGGGATAATACTGTTCGGATACTGCGACCTCAACCTTCAGGGGATTAATCTGCATAAGTGTCACAACAGCCGATCTTCCTGTTGTGGTTGTTGGTGTACCCGAGTATATCTCTCCGTCCTCAAAGTATTTTCCGGTGATAATCCCGCTGAATGGAGCCTTCAGGAGAGTATTTTCTTCCATAAAATCCACGTTGGTCTTTGTGACGTCGTACTGAGTCTTAAGCTGATCGTATTGCTGCTGTTTAGCGCTGCCGGTAGCAAGAAGGGTGTCAAGCCTCGAGAGGTCTTTTGCCAGGCTGGCAAGCTGCAGTTTCAGCTGGTAAAGCTGAGAACGGTCCATAAGGAACAGCTGATCGCCCTTGTTAACCCTGTCGCCGTTTTCAACGTATATTTTTTCTATCCTTCCCGGTGTTGCCGGCGCCATATTGACTTCCTCATAGGGAAGCACAGTGGCAGTGTAATCGATTGTCCTGGCTATTTTGGTTTTTGTAAGGGATTCAACCCTTACCGGGATTGCTGCTTTTTCTGTTGCAGAAGCTGCAGCCGGATCATTTGTCTTGTTGGGCGAACAGGCTGTAAGTACAAGCCCCGATACAAGGATTACCTGAAATGTTCTTAAGTAGTTCATTATTCTGTCTGTTATTGCGTGATTACAAATTATTTAAAAGTTTGTCGAGTGCGACTTTGCTTTGCAGGAGGTCCATCAGGGCTGAAACATAACTGCTTTCGGCCTGCAGAAGCTGGTTGCTTGCCTGTGTCAGGTCAATGCTCGAAGCCATACCCTGTTTGAACTTGTTGGATGTGCTTTCGTAAACCCTTTTTGAAACCTCGACATTTTCTTTCTGGCTGCTGTACTGAAGGTTGGCGTTGACAAGATTGTACCTCAGCTGCCTCTCCTGGATAAGAAGCTGTGCAGAAACCATTTCCCTGGTGGTCCTTGCTTTTTCAAGTCCGATCTGGGCCTGCCTTATTTTTGAATATCTCTGGCCGCTGGCAAATATTGGTACCGAAATGTTAAGACCTATCATTGAGTTGTCAAACCATTGCTGATCATTGATCTTGTCGCCCATACCGTTTTTGCCATAGTTGTAGAATCCTGCCAGGGTAGGCAGAACAGATGCTTTCTGCGATTTGAGGTTGAGCTCGGAGATCATTTCCTGACCCTCTACAAGCATGAAGTCGATATTCTTTCTGACATCAAATTCCTGAGATACGAGCGACTCAACATTAATCATGGATGTAAGCCCGTCGAGAGTCTCTGTGAGCTTTATTTCAGTGGCTGCCGGAACTCCGAGCTGAAATCTGAGAAGATTGTAATTAAGTTCTATAGTCCTCTCAAGGGTGCTCTTGTTGTTTTCGACCATAGTCACATTGATCTGCATCTGGTCCACATCAGTCATTTCAGCCATACCTGCGGAATACATCGACTTTGTCGACCGCAGAAGTTCATTCATGTTAACCAGGTTTTCCTCCAGGAGACCGGCTGATTTCTCTGCGACGAGTATCAGAAAATATGTAAGGCTGACAGATTCCCTGGTTTCCAGCTCTGATTTCTGAAGGTTTTGCTGTGAAAGCTTCTGAGCCAGCTTTGTTGTCTCGATTCCTATGTAAAGCGGGGCGTTGAAAAGCAGAAGACTTGCATCCATCGATGCGCTGGTATTGAACTGGCTTCCGAAGGTGACCGGTATTTTTGTTCCCGGCTGGCCGAAGAACTCACCGGGCAGAAGTGTGGTCATAAGCTTCAGGTTGTCAGCAAATGTACCTGAAACGCTGACCTGCGGAAGAGCGGCAGAGATAGTTTCCCATAAAGCTGCTTTTGAAGCCTCCACATCGGCTCTGGCATTAATAACTGCCATGTTGTGGGCAAGGGCATACTCCTGGGCTTCCCCAAGGGAGAGTGTCAGACCTCCGGTATCCGGCTGCGCCAGGACGGCTGTACCGGTCAACATGAATAAACACACAGTTCCAATCAAAATTTTTCGTTTCATCCTAATTTAATTTTAAATCTAATATTATGATGCAACCCGTATGGCTGAAAATCATACACATACGTGCTTGTGTATTTTTCAAATCCGGGTTTCATAAGCTGAATATTAATCATCTGTTTTCTTATAACAGTTTAGTTAACCGATTTCTTAAGGGAATCATACCTGTTTATCAGGTCAAGACCTTTGGGTGTGGATATACCCCTAAGGTAATTGATGTAAAACTCCCTGGCGCAATTTGCAAAATCCTGATTTTCATGAGGCAACATATCCTGATCACCCGTAATCTTCAGCATATCAAGCATAAGGCGGCTTGTCAGTTCCACATCTATGTCATCCCTGAAAAGTCCCTCTTTAATTCCCCTGTTAAGAATCTCGGCATTATTTGAAAAGTATGGCATCTCCTTCATCATATCGTGATAGTCGCCAAGCTCCCTTTTGATCCTTTTCATATCGAGGCGAAAGGCAGGCGACATGTTCCTGAAGTGTTCGAACATCCTGTCGAGCATTCTGAAAACAGCCTCTATCACATTTTCCGATTCATTGAAATATTTCATCAGAATTTCGCTCTGCTTTTCCGACATCCATTTAAGAACTCCTTTGAGCAGCTCTTCCTTGTCGCGGAAAACTTCATATATAGTCCTTTTCGAAATGCTCATCCTCGCTGCAAGCATATCCATCGTCACTGCCCTTATCCCGTAAATCCGGAACATCTCCGCTGCTTCCTCGAGTATTTTCTGCCTGTAATCCATTCTTGAAAATTGACGGGCAAAAATGAGAAAACTATTTTAGTTTACAAAGTTTTCTTCGTTAAATTTCTGATAAATCCCGTAAAAGCACGAAATTTACCGGTGAACTGCGAAAGGCCAAAGGGATTTTACCCTCAACACTCCAGGGCGGGCTTTTATTAGCAGTCGTCCGGACCTTATCAAAAAGATGTATAATGAAATTCCTTTGATGCTGAAAATAAACAAGATGCCATGCAAGACAATAAATTAATATTCCAGGTAGATGCTTTTACAACCGAACCATTCAGGGGAAATCCGGCAGGGGTATGTTTCCCGGGTAAGGAAATGCCCCGAGAATGGATGCAGAACTTCGCGGCCGAGATGAACCTTTCGGAGACTGCCTTTATATGGAAGGACAGCGGCAACTGGAATATCCGCTATTTCACCCCCTCTTCTGAAATTCCATTGTGCGGACACGCAACTCTTTCCTCTGCGCACATCATGTTCACCACCGGAATGGCTGGAAGAAATGAGACCATCATTTTTTCATCCTTAGCGGGCAAGCTTGAAATCAGGCTGGCGGATGAATGGATAATAATGAACTTCCCATTATACGAACTTGTTCAGAATGAGATTCCTGAGGAACTGGCCAGGTATATTGGAGCAACTCCTGAGGAATTTCACAGAACAGCACACGGCTGGGCTTTTGTGCTTCTCGGGAGTGAAGAAGAAGTAAGGAGTCTGAAGCCCGACTTTGCCTCCCTGAAAAATTCTCCGTGGGGTGATCTTATCGTAACAGCTCCGTCTTCCGATCCGCGGTTTGACTTCACAGTAAGATGTTTTGCCCCCGCTGTCGGAATAGACGAAGATCCGGTTACCGGCTCGGCTCATTGCGCCCTGGCGGCTTTCTGGAACAAAAAGACAGGAAAGAAGGAATTCATGTCGCACCAGGTATCGGCACGCGGAGGTATATTAAAGGTATCCCTCAGGGGCGACAGGGTTGAGATTGCGGGACAGGCGGTAACAATATTCAGGGGGGAACTGGTTGTTTCATGACCCCCTTTCCCGATTCCCCCAGGGGGGAAAGGCTTTGCAGGCCCCGTCCCCCTTGGGGGAAGGTTGGGAAGGGGGTATTTTCCAATTAATTGATAATTTTAAATTTCCTTACAGAAAATAATTTTAACCAAATCACTTTATATTCAAATCATGGAAAAATATCCCGAAAAGATGATCAGTGAACTGGGTCTTGAACTGCCTCCTGCACCAAAGCCGATGGGTGTGTATAAACCGGTTCTGATTTGCGGTAACTTGCTTTATATCTCGGGCACCGGTCCGTTCAAAAATGACGGTTCACTTATAAAGGGAAAGGTTGGAGGCAACCTGACACTTGAGGAAGGAAAGTTTGCAGCCAGGCAGGCCGGACTTGCAATGCTGTCATTAATAAAGGCAAATATCGGCGATCTGAACAGGATCCGCAGGATAGTGAAGACACTCGGGATGGTTAACAGCACTCCGGAATTTGAGCAGCACCCGGCAGTTATAAACGGCTTCAGCGAACTGATGGCAGAAGTATTCGGACCTGACAATGGCATTGGAGTCAGAAGCGCAGTGGGAATGTTCCTCCCCTCAGGAATTGCCGTGGAAATAGAAGCTGTGTTCGAACTTAAAAGCTGACACGATGATTCAGGATTCAGATCAATGGTTCAGAATATCAAATCCTGACGAAATCAATTCTCCCGCACTTCTGGTTTATCCTGAAAGAATTGTGGAAAACATTGAAAGAATGATTGCTTCGGTTAAGGATAAATCTCTGTTGTGGTCTCATGTCAAAACTCACAAGATGCCTGAAATCGTCCGACTGATGATCAAACACGGCATCACCAGGTTTAAATGCGCCACCATTGCTGAAGCCGAGATGTCAGCCGGATGCGGGCCTGATGAGATACTGCTGGCCTATCAGCCAGTGGGCCCCAATATAAGAAGGTTCTTTGAGCTTCAGGAGAAATACTCCGGATCGTCCTTTTCCTGTCTTCTTGATAATGAGGAGGTGGCAGCCCGGCTTTCGGAAATGTCAGTCGCTTCTGGCATTCCTGCCAGAGTATGGATTGATATAAATAATGGAATGAACAGGACCGGGATAGCTCCCGGGCCGAAAGCAGTTCAGCTGTTCAGAAGTCTGAAAAGCCTGCCGGGAATTGATCCTCAGGGACTCCATGTATATGACGGACATTTGCATAAGAGTGATTATACGATCAGGAAGCAAATGTGCGATGAAGCTTACAGAACTGTCGAACCTATGATAAGGGAGCTTAGGTCAGACGGACATAGTTTGAGGATTATTGCCGGCGGAACACCTACTTTCCCCATTCATGCAGCCCGTGAAGGAGTGGAAGTAAGTCCGGGTACTACAACCCTGTGGGATTATGGTTACAGTTCCTCCTTTGCCGACCTTCAGTTTCTTCATGCGGCAGTTTTGCTTTCAAGGGTTATAAGCAAACCGGCTGAAGGGCTGGTATGCATCGATCTGGGAACAAAAGCTGTGGCTTCCGAGATGCCTCATCCCAGGATAAAAATCCTGGGAATGGATAATTACGAATTTGTTACCCACAACGAGGAACATATGGTCATCAGACCAGGAAAAGGAGAAAGACTGAACATAGGTGATGTCCTCTATTGTATTCCCTGGCACATATGTCCGACAGTCGACCGCTATAATAAAGTTTATGTTGCGGAACAAGGGATGGTGACCGGAGAATGGGAGGTTGAAGGAAGGAAGAGGAAGATAACTATATAAGGCATTAGGGGCAAAAGATTGCTTCGTCCCGCCAATGCGGGACTCGCAATGACAGTAGTATTAAAGGGCTAAGGAGTCAGTTTCGTCCTGCTGAGGAGGGACTCGCAATGACGGTGGATTAAGGCTTATGCCTGAACCCATTTGCCGCGTACCGCGTACCGCACGCCTCGTACCGTCTGCCAGCATTATCTGTAGAGGTAAACAAACCCTCTGTACTCTTTGCTGTCATATTTCACGTCGTCCCAGCCGAGGGCTTTTATAATATAGTAGTACACGCCGGGGCTTGCCTTGGCTGACGAGTTTCCGACATTTCCGTCCCATCCGTCCCACTCCTTAAGTATCTGGCCTTCGCCCTGAAAATCATAAACCTTGATCCCGGCGCGGCTGAAGACAACAACGCTCACGTATCTGAGGGACCGTTTGTCGATCATGAACCTGTCGTTTAATCCGTCCTCATTGGGAGTGAACACATTGGGGATGGCCAGAGCCGATGGTTCCACAACTATATCATTGAATCTCATCGAATCGATGCAGTGAAGCTGGCTTTCAACCGTGAGTTTCACCGAATATTCGTCGGGAATATAATAAGTATGGGGACCCGGGTCCTTTTCGGTCGAAATTGAATCGTCGCCGAATTCCCAAAGGTATGTGGCTGCCCTTACTGATTTATCAGTTAAAGTGACTTCGAGAGGAGCCTCCCCTTCAACAGGGCTTACCGTGAAATCGGCTTTGACGTGGATCGACTCATAGAAGAATGATGCTTCTGTGGCGCACCCGAGAGTGCTTACCCTGAGCCTGTAGGTTACATCCTCCAGGGGCGGGGTAAAGGTGATCGGATTCAGTTCGATGGATGGGAAAGGAATTACCGATTCCGGGTCGGATGACCAAGTGAAGGATATCTCATTTTTAAGTCCCAGGTTGCTGCCGTTTGCCGGATCCCTGTAATAGAACCTTCTGATAACCGAAGAAGTATCGCCGTCGAGCGCTACGTAGTCGCAGGTATTGTTTGCAAGCCTGGCTGATGCTCCCGGAGAGCTGTCGTAGAATATCCATGCAGTAAGTGATGTGCTGTAGCCCTGACTGTTGCTGATATTCACCCGGTATCCTCCCTCCGTCAGGTTTGCAGCCGTGGAGTTCATAACGCCGGTTTGTGATGTCACCGGGTCTGTAAATCCCCTGGTGGCGTCGCTCCATCTGAACCAGGAAAATGTAAATGGCCCCACACCTCCGGGGCTGGCGGCATTAAGCGCAGCGGATGAGGTTCCCTGTGAATTGCAGAAAAAGAACATGGGATCTTTTACGGAAGGAGCTGAAGGATAGCTTGTGTACCTAAGCGAATGCATCCCCGGGGCAGTGATCTGACCTGTCGCAACGGAAGATAACAGTATGGCTGCAATAAATAACCTTATTCGCACTGGCTGTTTTTCTTTCGGAGTCTTTTCAGAAACTATGCAAAAGGTTCTGAGAGGCGCCTTGTTTAACCTGATAACGTTATACCGGAATCTTTGTTATAACATGCTGCAAGTATAAAGATAATGTTGATAAGTTTGGAAACCAAGTTATCAACATCAGTCCCTCCTGAAGCACTATTTATTAAATTTGCGCAACCCGTTAAGCTGTAACCAAATCGTTTGATGACAGGTAAGTACCTCGAGGAACTAAATGAAGCTCAGAGGCTTGCAGTGATAAACACTGAAGGTCCGGCTCTTGTTATCGCCGGCGCCGGATCGGGCAAAACCAGGGTTCTCACCTACCGGATAGTTCATCTTCTTAACCAAAAGGTTCCGGCATGGAGGATACTGGCTCTCACGTTTACGAACAAGGCTGCAGGCGAGATGAGGGAAAGGATCTCCGCTCTGGTCGATCCTGAAGTGGCCCGGTTCTTATGGATGGGGACCTTTCATTCAATTTTTGCAAGGATACTCAGGGCTGAAGGCTCAAGGCTTGGATACAAGCAAAACTTCACAATTTACGACTCTTCAGATTCAAAAAGCCTGATCCGCGCTATTATAAAGGAAATGAGCCTCGACGACAGTGTTTACAAGCCTGGGGCCATTGCATCACGAATATCAGCATCCAAGAACAATCTTGTGACTGCCAGTATTTATGCTTCCGATTCAGGACTTCAGGAATACGACAAGTCGGCCAGGATGCCCCTTATGTATGAGATTTACAGGACCTATGCCGCCCGGTGTTTCAGGGCTAACGCCATGGATTTTGACGATCTGCTCCTTAACACCAATATACTTTTCAGGGATTTTCCCGATGTTCTTGCAGCCTACCAGGAAAAATTCCACTACGTCCTTGTCGACGAATACCAGGATACAAATTACAGCCAGTACCTGATTGTCAGAAAACTGGCAGCGGCCCGGAGGAACATCTGTGTTGTGGGCGACGATGCCCAGAGCATTTACTCTTTCAGGGGAGCCAGAATAGAGAATATCCTGGAATTCAGGAACGATTATCCCGAATACAGGCTGTTCAAACTTGAGCAGAACTACAGGTCGACGCAGACGATAGTGAATGCTGCCAACACAGTGATAGCGAACAATGAAGGACAGATCCATAAAAAAGTCTTCTCAAAAAACGAAACCGGGGAAAATATCCAGGTGATGCAGGCTATGACCGACACGGAAGAAGGATTCAATATAGCCTCTGACATCTTCGATAAAAAATACTCCCGCCAGCTTGTCTGGTCCGACTTTGCCATTCTCTACCGTACCAATGCCCAGTCGAGGATCTTTGAGGAGACTCTGAGAAAGAAGAACATACCATATAAGATATACGGCGGCCTTTCATTCTATGAGAGAAAGGAGATAAAGGACATCCTTGCTTATTTCAGGATGGTTATCAATCCCGAAGATGAAGAGGCTTTTAAAAGAACCATCAATTATCCGAAAAGAGGGATAGGCGACACCACTGTGAACAGGATACTCGAACTGGCCTCCGAAACCGGAACATCGGCCTGGCAGGTTATTGCCGGAAGCCACCAGGGAGTTCCAGGCTTAAACCAGGGAACAGTCACAAGACTCAGGGCCTATCTTGATATTGTTAATGCTTTCCGAAAGGATCTGGCAGACACCGATGCCTATTCCAAGGCGCGAGAGATAGCAATGGGATCGGGGATCATAAAGGAGTTAAGGGAAGGTAAATCGCCGGAGGAGGTGAGCAGGTATGAGAACCTTGAAGAGCTTCTCAACGGCATAAAGATATTTACGGAATCAGCTGAGACCAATGGAGAGCCGGCGTCACTCGAGGCATACATGTCGACAGTATCGCTTCTTACCGACCAGGACAATGAGAAGGCGGAGGACCGCGACAAGGTTACACTAATGACCATGCATTCCGCCAAAGGACTGGAGTTCAGGTATGTATATATTGCCGGGATGGAAGACACCCTTTTCCCGTCGCCTCTTTCAGCAGGGAACCCGAGGGAGATCGAAGAAGAAAGGCGGCTCTTTTATGTTGCCCTGACACGTGCCGGGAAAATGGCGACCCTGAGCTATGCACTCAACAGGTACAAATGGGGCAATCTTGAAAGAAGCGGTCCAAGCAGGTTTCTTCTTGAGATGGATAAAAAATTTCTCGATTATCCGCAGACCGGAGGAAAACCTTTTTCCAAAAGCCCGAAAGTAAGCGGAACTGAAACCCTCACTGCCGCTAAGGATCCGGTCAGGTACACTGCCCCGTCGAGATTAAAAAAGATCTCTGCGCCCAAAGCTTCATATTCTTCTTCTGAAGGAAGCTCAGGTGTCCCAGGCGATCTTTCAACGGGCGACAGCGTGAGTCATGAACGATTTGGAAACGGTACTGTCGTTTCGATTGAAGGAGAAGCCCCCAATACAACCGCAACTGTTGATTTTCAAAATCACGGTAAAAAGAAGCTTCTCCTCCGTTTTGCAAAACTAACCAGAAATTAAGCAGAGTTTATTTTTTCCCGGCCTGCCCGAAATTCATTTTAATAAAGGAGTAACCTTCAGTTGACATAGTGTGCCTGAAATTGTCGTTTATTTCCTGAGTTTCCATTTTCATTTCCATCTTTCCGGTCTTGTCATATCCTTCAAGTCCAAGCATGATGGAATTTTCAAACCCGGGATAACCATAATAACTGGGCATTCCCGTTTTGCCCCAGTTCCTCCTGTCGGCTTTTATCTTTACATCATTGGTCATCCAGATCATTGAATAACCTTCCTCTCCCTCCTCTACAACCTTGTATTCATCGCATTTATAGCCGGCGATAACCTTTGTTTTACCTGTCCTGGTGATGGTCGGAGCTTTCTCAGGCTTCCCTCCGGGATCCTTTGCCTGAGCTTCCATTTCCGACTCGTCAGGTATTGTTGAAATTATGCCGGTCTTTGAACCTTCCCCTTCCATCAGGATCATAAAAGCCCTGTTTTCGCTGTCGAAAATAAATATGGCGGGTATTGACTCCTGCTTATTGTCAGGATTCTGGATTTTTATCTCGATGCCTGCGTTTGCCGTATTTGCATTGTAGTATGTGAAATAGTCGGATCTGGTCACATCCTTCTTGTCATAGCTCTCCATCACCGAATGTATCCTGCCTGTAAAGTTGTAAACATCGCTGTGCGGAATGTCGGTCTTGCCTCCGAGCAATCCGCCGAGACCGGGTCGTCCGGGAGCAGCCTGCTCATCCTGTTTTTCCTTTGCAACAGAATCCGCCTTGTTATCCACAGCCTTGTTGATAGCCTTGTTAAGCCTGCTTTTCAGCGCCCCGCCGATCTGAGCATCAAGCGAATGCGGCAGAGCAACCAGCAGGGATAATACAATGATAATAGTCCTCTTTTTCATGTAATCAGTTTTTTGTGAGATGAAATTTAAATATAAGAAATTTCTGAAAATGGTGAATATGAATTTTGACGGAAGACGTAAGACGACGGACAGAAGACGGATGGCTTGAAGGCCTAAGGGTGTGAGAAAACATGCCAGATGATATCTAAATAATATTATTTCAATATCTATTAAATATTATATATATATCTTTTCTATATCATTTTAATATCATAAATATGATTTTTTATTCCGTGAAAACAGAAAGCCCGGTATTTTTTACCGGGCTTAAAGTGTCTGACTGATTTCAGGGCGGCTTATTATGCAGCGGCTTCCTGAATCTCAGCCGGTTTTTCCTTCTGGATAAGAACTGACTGGTAGAGCGTTGCAAAGGAGCTGGAGATCCACATGATAGCAGGAAGTATTCCCACGATCAGCATCAGCATTCCGAATATGAATATAAAGAATGAAGTAATGCCCATTGCGAATATCCTCCATCCGTGTCCCCGGGTAAGTTTCCAGCTGAGTTCGACAGCTTCAATAGGATCGAGCTTTTTATCCATAACAATATATGACACGAAGACCAGTCTGCATGCGATTATGATTCCCGGTACTATAAGCATGAAAAAACCCAACACCACAAGTGCTGTAACCAGCAGGTTTGCCAGTATAATATAAAAGTAGTTCGTCCAGAATCCCTTTATAAGCAGTTCAAAATCGGGTTTCTTTCCTCTGACTGCTTCCACGAAGATAAAATCGCCGCCATAGGAGATTACAGGGGCAGCCAGGAAAGTATAGGCGAGGGCTATCAGTCCGACAAAGATCCCCAGCATGCCAAGGGCGCCGACAGCGAAGAGGCTCTGAAGATTATTGCCGAAGAGTTTACCCCAGTCGAAAGCGCCATGAGGCAGGTCTTCAGGATCGAATCGGAAACCGCTGCCGCTGAATGGAGCAGTTAGTATGACAAGGACCAGAGTTACCAGAAGCAATCTGAGAAAATTATCCGACATGACCCTGAATCCTGTTCCGAAACTGTTCCCGAAAGTCGGGACCAGTGTGTAATTCTTAGACGTTTCCATTTTAACTTATTGATTTGAGAGTTTCGAAAATTTGTTCAAATTGAATATCAGTTCAAATTTAAACCCTCATCCTCACATGAAAGCCAAACTATAGTAGTGACTTTTCAAGATTCCTACTTTGGTCTGGAACAATACTTAGGTAGTACTACTTTCCCGGAACCCTCAATTAATGACAATCACAGCAATCATATCCATATAATTCAGCGTTTGGCTGATAATTCCTGCATAAGAATATCCCTTTCCTTCAGACTATGAAAATTGTGATAAACATTCCGGATAATCTGAATATCTTTATAGAATGATCCGTATTGTTTTCTTACTGCTCTTTATTGCAGCAGCAGGCGCTGCTGCCGCAGGAATAATTCTGGCCACAAGGCTGAAGGACCGGTATGGCCCCGGTCTTTTTGCCCCGCTTCTCTATTTCCAGGTTTTCATTTACACTTTCGGATTTTACGGTATATGGGGTCAGGCAGCCTTAAGTCTTTTTCTCGGCCAGTCGGTTTCAGCAGAATTGTTGCAGCGTCTTCTCGATATTGCAATGCTTCTTGGCCTGCCCTTTCTGATATTTGCCTGGTACATGCTTATCCGGTTTACAGGAGGTCTATCAGGTATTTCAACCGGCAGGACCTGGTTCATCGTGGTTTTTCTTTCGGTCAATCTGGCAGTTATGGTACTGCTGGTATGGTTTATTGCAGGGGATAAAGGCATCGGAGCAGGTCGTGTAATGAGTATATATTATATTGTGATGAACCTGATTCATTACTTTCTGGCCGCCTACCTTATTCATTTTCCATGGAAAGGACAGATGTTTATACATGATCACGACAGGAAGATCATAGCCCCTGTCCTTTTCACAATAATGATGATGCAGTGTATTCCCCTGCTTTTCCCGGAATCGGGTGAGTGGGTAAGGATAGTTTTCATATTTGGTTTTTTTGCCGGCAACCTGTTTCTTCCGGTATACTTCAGCTGGTGTACCCTTTCTCCTGCCTTTCCGGGCTCCTCGGAGACGGTTCCGGCAGATTCTTTCTCCGGATTCTGTAAAAGATACGAAATATCTCCACGCGAAACAGACGTCATTAAAGAAATTTGCAACGGGTTAAGCAACAAGGAAATATCCGAAAAACTATTTATCAGCCTTCAGACAGTGAAAGACCATACGCATCATATATACATCAAGACCAATGTGAGAAGCAGGGTGCAGCTTATTAACCTGGTGAAGGAGGAAATTTAAAGAGGAAGGTCGTGCAAGTCGTGCAAGTCGTGCAAGTCCCCAAACCTGCAAGACCTGTAAAACCTGCAAGACCTGCAAGACCCACAGTCCGAATGTTACTCCCTGAACTTTTGATAAACAATCACCGGGCCTCCATTGAACCGGATCTCAAACGAATCGCCGGCAGTCTCATTCAGTGTACCTCTCCACCAGTTCGTGAGCCTGAGGCGTTCAAGTTCATATTTCAGACCTGTGCTGCTGATTTCGGTTTCGGGACTTACAGAAAACAATGAGACCTGCTGGCCTGGAAAAGAGCTCAATGACGAACTCATAAGGAGCGGGGTAAAAGTTCCGGTATCGGTTACCATTATAACACTTACCTCCCTTGCGTATTCAGCGAGGAGTGAAATATTACCTATTGTATGGTCTTCTCTTTTCCCTGTGGCTCCGACGATCACAATATCCTTAAAATTATTATTAATGCACCAACTGACAGCTTTGGTAAGGTCGTTGGTTTCCTGTCCGGGATCTCTGAAGAGCCGGTCGGAATATCTTAGAGCAAGGTCCCTGTCGATTGAATCGAGGTCGCCTACGACAGCTTCCGCCTCCAGCCCGGTTGAAGTAAGGGAATTTGCACTGCCGTCGCAGCAGATTATGTGTCGTGCTTTCCGGAGGTACAGAAGCGGTACCGGGTGCACCGGAAATGATCCGTCGGCCAGAATAACAACCTGTGCTGTCATAATGAAATTAAAGCTGAAAATTAGTTATTCTACCGGGGAAAACAAGCGTACTCAGTGCAAATGGAACCACATTCAAAGTCTTATCTTCTGATTATCAACCGACAAAAAAAAATTTTCACATATTTAATACAATTCAGGAGTTTCGACTATATTTGGCGTACCCTATATACCTAACCCATGAAGCCTATGAAGCACTCCTTTTATTTCTATTAAATTCCGCGGGAGTTTCAGACTCCATTATTTTTACTCACTAAGTAAATATTACTTAGGACAATTTTTTATTATCTAATCTAACTAACTTCTCAAGAGTATGACGAAAAAAATCATGCGAATTGTTTCATTCCGCACAAGTTCAAGGCTTGTCATGAAACTTTTGACAGTGTTGGTATTGCTCGGGACGCTTCCTGCATTTACTGCAAGCGCTGATCCTGACGATATGCAGCAGAAGAAGATCACCGGCCGTGTTACCGACAATGCGGGAGCTGCTCTGCCGGGTGTGAACATTCTGGAAAAAGGCACCATTAACGGCGCTATTACAGATGCCGACGGACGTTATTCACTTTCCGTTGCAGGACCAAGTTCAGTTCTGTCGTTCTCATTCATCGGTTATACAAGCCAGGATGTGACCGTCGGTTCACTTAACACGGTTGATGTAGTTCTTGCCGAAATGTTATCGGCACTCGATGAAATTGTTGTGGTAGGTTATTCGACCCAGGCCAGGAAATCCCTTACAGGATCGGTGTCTCAGGTCGGGGCTGCTGAACTTTCAGAGAGCGCTGCCACCAACCCGATCACCCGTCTTCAGGGCAAGATCGCCGGTGTGACCATCCTCAACCAGCACACCCCCGGGGAGGGCTCGACGATCAGGATCCGAGGGATGACGACCATCAACGACGCCAATCCTCTTTACGTTGTTGACGGTGTACCCGGAGGTTCCTATTCTCCAAACGATGTTGAAACTATCACCATTCTTAAGGATGCTGCTGCACAGTCGATCTACGGTGCCAGGGCAGCAAACGGTGTTGTTCTTATAACCACCAAGGGCGGTAAGAAAAACCAGAAAGTCCAGATGAATGTGAATGTAAGGCAGGGATTCACCTCTCCCGGCAAATTCTACGACCTTCTTAACACACAGGAATGGGCAGACATGCTCTGGCTCGAAGCCAAAAACAAAGGTATTACAGGTTACAGCCATCAGCAGTTTGGAAACGGTGCCAGTCCTGTTATCCCTGATTATATTTTCCCGACAGCTGCAATGAACGGCGACCCACGTACCGACATGTCGTTGTACGACAACAAGATTGCTGCTGAAGACGGTGATGACACTTACCTTATTACCAAAACAAGTCCCGGAACTGATTTCTATGGCGCTTCGACAAGGAATGCAGCCTACAAGGAATACACCCTCGATATCGCCGGAGGTACTCAGAATGCAACTTATGCATTTATGTTGGGCTACACCGATGAAGAAGGTATCTTCAAACACACCAGTTTCGACAGGTACAGTTTCCGCGGTAATGTAACAGCAACACCTGCAAAATGGATCGACGTAGGCGCCAATGTTGGTATTCAGTACACTACTGACCGTGGTGCTCAGGGCGACAACTCCGAATCTTCACTGGTATCATGGTCATACAGAATCCCGACTGCAGTTCCTGTTTACGACGAATCAGGTACCACATTCGCAGGATCAAGGCCTACAGCCATGGGGAACTCCCAGAACCCGGCCTTCCTTGCATGGTCCAACCAGTGGGATAATACCCGTCAGATGAACGTAAGCGGCAATACCTTTGTTAAATTCAACATCATGAAGGGACTCTCAGCAAAATCCCTTATAGGTATCAACCATTACGGCTACAATACCAGCGACTTTGGCTTTGTTGAAGTGGCACATGCGGAAAGGGGAACCTACGACAGCTTTAACAAGACGAACGCAACAGCTCTGAACTGGACCTGGACGAACACTCTTGAGTACGGTCTTGTCACTGGCGACCACGATATAAAGGTCATCGCAGGTACCGAAGCTTACAACAACGAGTACACCTATATCACTGCCGGAAGACAACAGTACACTTTCAAGGATATCAATTACATGACTCTCAATACTGGTCTTCGCGGTATAAGTAACTCTGACGACAACAATGCCTACAGTCTTTTCTCGGTGTTCGGACGTGCAAACTACACCTATGCCGACAAGTACATGGTTGAGGCAGTTGTAAGGCGTGACGGTTCAAGCCGTTTTGGATCAGAAAAATACGGTATTTTCCCTGCCTTCTCTGTTGGATGGAGGATGACCGAGGAAGCTTTCATGGCTTCCACCAAAAGCTGGCTCAATGAATTAAAGCTCCGTGCAGGCTGGGGCGCTGTGGGTAACGATCGTATGGGTAACTACAACAGCTACACTCAGTATGCTTACAGTGAAGGAAGCGCCAGCTACGGCATGACCGGAAGCAACAACACCTTCAGCAGTGTTGGATTTTACCAGTCGACATTCGGTAACACCGATGTGAAATGGGAAGCCACAACAACTACCAACGTTGGTATCGATGCATCCCTTCTCAACCACTGGACACTTGTATTCGACGTATGGCAGCGTAAGACAAGCGACATGCTCTATCAGAAACAGCTGCCTCTTGTTCTTGGTACCGCTACAAGGCCTTCCATCAACATTGGTGAGATGAAGAACACCGGTTTCGACATTGAACTCGGTTACTCGAACACAGCTCTTAATGGTGATTTCTATTACGGCGCCGATTTCGTTTTCTCGCATTACAAGAATGAGCTTACGAAACTGACCGATGTTGCAACTGACTTCTACCAGGGCTCAGGCTATCGTGAGAAGTATTACACCAGAACTCAGACAGGCCACGCTTTCCCTGAATTTTACGGTTACATAGTAGACGGTATCTTCCAGAGCGATCAGGAAGCTGCTGAATGGGCTCCTGCATTTGGAACCTATAACAAAGCCGGTCACTTCAAGTACAGGGATGTAAGCGGACCCGACGGAGTTCCTGATAATGTTATCAATTCCTACGACCGTACCTATATCGGTTCACCTCATCCTGATTTCACCGCAGGTCTCAGCCTGAACTTCGGCTACAAAGGTTTGTCTGTAATGACAACACTTTATGCATCTGTTGGTAACGAAATCGTCAACTATGTAAGTCGTTTCATCGACTACACCCAGTTTGAATCAGGAAAGAGCAAGAGAAGACTCTATGAATCATGGGGAAGTCCTTATCTTAAGAGCAATGCCGACGCTACAATGCCTATCATCTACTCGAACGACACACCTCACCAGGAGCCTTCGACGGCATTCCTTGAGGATGGTTCATTCCTCCGTATGAAGACCTTAAGAGTTGGCTATGACCTCAACAGGTTACTGAACAACAAGTTCAGCTCGCTTCAGGTATACTTCCAGGGATCCAACCTGTTTACACTCACCAAATATCCGGGCCTCGATCCTGAGATCTCAGGTGCAGGAATCAACATGGGTATCGACTCAGGCGCATGGCCTACAAGAAGGCAGTTCCTCTTCGGGATCTCCTTTGGCCTGTAACAGTAGTTTTTATGAATAATAAAAATAAGACAATATGAAAAGAGTAACCAAACTATTAACAATCGCGATACTTTTCGGAAGCTTGCTGATGATTTATTCCTGCAGTGAGGAGTTCCTTACAAAGGAGCCTCCGGGAGTCGGATCGGCAGTTGTAATGCCGACACCTGCAGGTGTTGAAGCTCTTCTTGCAGGGACCTATGAGAGGATGCAAAATGGTAGTTCTATGTTCGGAGGTGCAATGACCAGCGACTGGACCTATGCAGGCGGCTGTTCTGATGATGCCTACAAGGGAACATCTTCCGGCGACCAGGCCAACTTCAACCTTCTTGAAAGGTATGAGGCTCTTCCAAACAATCCTTACCTGAATGAAAGATGGACACTCTGCTACGACGGAGTTGCACGTGCCAATGTTACCCTGCAGTTCCTGTGGATGACACAGGCCGGTACTGGCGACAAGATCCCGGAAGCAAGGGCCAAGGTGATAGAGGGTGAAGCCAAATTCCTCAGGGCCTGGTTCCACATGCAGGCCAACAAGATCTTCGAAAAGATCCCTTACATCAAGACACAGGAAGAACTTGGAGACATCACTCCCCAGGAAGTTCCCAACACCGATGCCGGATGGGATCAGATCGAAGCCGATCTGCAGTTTGCAATAGACAACCTTTCGACTGAAAAGCATCTCGGTGAAAAAGGTCGTGCAAACAAGTATACTGCCATGGCATTCAAAGCACAGGCTCACATGTACCAGAAAGAGTATACTGCTGCCAAACCTCTTCTCGATGATATTATTGCCAGCGGTGTCTTTTCACTTGCTCCCGAGTTTTCATGGAACTTCGACATGACTCACGAGAACAACGTTGAATCGATCTTCGAACTTCAGTGCACTACAACTGCGACAGCTCATTCAGCTGTACACGGTTCAGGCTGCAACTTCCACCAGAAAGGTCCGGCCAGCTGCGGCGGCTGGGGATTCTATCAGCCCTCACAGAACCTCTTTGAGGCTTATCAGACAACAACTGAAGGGCTTCCGGTCCTTGATCCTGCTCTGCGTGATCCCCTTGCCAACGATATGGGCAAAGGCAGCAATGTCGATTTCACACCGACCGATCATCCTCTCGACCCACGCGTCGACCATATTATTGCACGTCGCGGCGTCGACTTCCTTGGCTGGGGCATCCACCCCGGAAACGACTGGATCCGTGAACAGAACAACGGCGGCCCATACATGTCAAAGCTCTTTATGCACACCAAGGCAGAACAGGCTCTTAACCAGAATGGTAGCGGCTTCTACAATGGCAAGAACTTCAGGACATTACGCTATGCCAGCATCCTCCTCTGGAGAGCTGAATGCGCAATTGCTGATAACGACCTCGATATGGCAAGGGATCTCGTGAATATGATCCGTAACCGTGCCAAGACCAGCACACCTGTTATGGGACTTTGCACCAGCACCAAGAATCTCGAGGCAAATCCTGTCGTCGACTGGACCAAGCCGGCAGCCAACTATGTAGTTGAGCCCTATCCGGATGTTGCAGGACAGTATCCCTTCGATACCCCCGCAAATGCACTTCTTGCAGTACAGAATGAGACAAGGCTTGAGTTTGCTACCCAGAACCATCGTTTCTTCGACCTGAGGCGCTGGGGAATACTTGAATCCACTCTGAATGCATATATTGCAGACGACTCTCAGTTCAGGACATTCATGCAGGGCGCCACATTCAAAGCCGGCGAAGATGAATACTGGCCAATCTATCAGGGAGTTATTGACCTGCAGGAAGGTATCATCGAACAGGATTCCGACTATTAGCAGATACATTTATACGCTGATAACAGCGTAAGTTGATAAAGACAGGGGCGATGCAGTACATCGCCCCTTGTTTTTTTTCATAGTTAAATAAAGTTAATTACATAATTAGTCAGGAATATTTCTCCAGCTTTGGCAGTCTATAAATTTTGTCATAAACAGATTGCTTATCCTGAGGAAATATAGGATCCCGCTGATTTTACTAATCCTTGCTGCTTCATCCCCTGCAGCGGCTCAGCTGCGGATAAAACCGCTTCCGGTACCGGGTTTCGAGCAGCGTATCAGGAAATACATAGACACACTTTCCATAATAGATACCCATGAGCATCTTGTGGGGCCCGAAATGCTGAGCAACGGTTTCTTTCTCGATTTTTCGCTTCTGCTTCTGCAGAACGGTTATGACGATCTTATCTCAGCCGGAATGCCCGACACCCTGTATGATGAACTTTTCAATGAAGAATTACCGCCGGCGTCAAAATGGAAGATAATTGAACCTTGGTGGCAGAACTCATTCAATACTTCCTTCAATAGAATAATCCTGTACGGGATAAAACATCTTTATGGCATCGACGGCCTCAATGCTTCTACCGTCGGCCCTCTCTCGGATAAGATTAAGAAAGCATACGAAACCAACTGGTTCGACAGGATCCTTCTTGATTCGTGCCGGATCAGGTATCTTATCAAGGATGGAAACTATATGCCTGGAAAGGACAATTACGTCAAATACGTCAAACGATTCGATAACTGGTTGATATTAAGGTCCAAATTTGGCATTGACTCTCTTGCGATCCAGCAGCTCGACCCTATTTATTCACTCGAGGATCTTGAAAAATCGCTCACCCTTGCCTTTGAAAAGGAAGTCAGGAAAGGAATGGTTGCCGTAAAGGTTTTTGCAGCCTATTACAGAACCCTCGATTTTGCCAGAGCCGACAAGGAATCTGCAAAAAAGGTTTTCCGGACTCTGGTCAACGGTGACATGGATTTCAGGATTTCCATGAATGATGCCAAGCCGCTCCAGGATTACCTTTTTCACCATCTGATGAGCCTGGCCTTGAAATATGATATGCCTGTTGCCATTCACACGGGGCTCCAGGCAGGAAAGGGGAAGATAATAGACAACTCGAATCCGGAACACCTTACAAATGTGTTTGCCATGTATCCGGGCCTCAATTTTGTACTGTACCATGGCAGCTTCCCCTATGGGGGAGAGCTGTCGGCCATTGCCAAGAATTACAGGAACGTATATATCGACATGAACTGGGCCTGGTCGGTATCCCCCACCTACACCCGCTACCATCTTAATCAATGGCTCGAGATGGTTCCTGTAAACCGGCTTATTGCATTCGGAGGCGATGCCATGGCTGTCGAGAATGTTTACAGCGAGCTGATCCTGGCCCGGAACATAGTTTCGGATGTACTGTCAGAAAAGGTCGGTGAAGGCTATTACAGCGAGGATGAAGCAAAGACCATTTCGCGAATGATCTTTCACGACAATGCAGAACGATTGTATAAGCTGAAATAAGGTCATCTGACCTTCGCCGGCCGCTGGAAATCCCTTTTCATTTCATAGGGAAGTATCCTGACCTTTGTCCCGCTTTCGTTCGTGAAATAAAGCGATGACCTGGAAAACTCAGTCGGATTTCCATCGGCCCACAGGGCATAAAACTCCTTCGAGGGATTCATTGGTTTTCTCACAAACGAATTATTGAACCTGCTCTGAGATGTTATGTCAATCTTTTTTTCCCAGCTTTCACCCTGGTCGGCGCTTACCCACATGGCTACTTCCCCTCCGGTCCCGTATCTGAAAGGACCGGGCTCGGTGGGACCAATAATTTTCCATTCAGACGGGGTAATGTAAAGGGCTCCCCTGTCGAAATTATGAGTCGACTCACATACTTTGGAAAAATTCCACTTATTGTTCTTCCGGCTTACGACTATCCATTCCCTTGGTCCTCCCTTTGGCCCCGGACCTTCATCACCTGAAAGTATGACGAGAAGAACAGGATTGCCCTCAGCATCAAAATCAATATCCGAAAGATGGACGAGGCGTCCGTCTTCCTCATAATTCTTAACAAGGGCATCATTGAGCGGATTGCTGACCGGAGTTTCGATTACTTTCTCATCAATGTTTTTCCAGGTTTTACCATAATCGTCTGTGTGTAAAAGGTATAGATTGGTCTGACGGTCGATATTACCTCCCGGAAAATAATTAAAAGCCGTGTAAATTCTCCCGTTGCATATTCCCGAAACCTGAAGATGGCCTCCCATGCAAGCCAGTGTCCGGGAATCGGTCCAGTCCTGGCCGTTTATGCTTGATGAAAAACATATTTCAAGTCCCCTGGTGACCCTTGACCAGAGAAGAAAGAAGCCGGTACCGGGATTCCACCACGGCTGAGGTGAAAGCATTTCAATCTCCTTAACCTTATCGAACCTTTCGATTGAGTATGGCATTGAGCTTCTGAAAATCAGTCCGGGCCGCGTACGGCTGTTTCCGCTGACGAATACCCAAAGGAAGCCCATTCCGTCGATTGAGAGTGATGCGTTGTCGTAGGGTTCGCTTACACCCTCCTTATCATGGACAATAACAGGTTTCGGGACTATATTCCTCAGATGGTCATAGTAGGAGATCATTATAAGGAGGTGACGTTCCTCTTCGCCTGAGGTGCCTCCGTAAACAAAGAAAGTTTTTTGTGCCTCTTTGGAAAAGACTGCAATCGGCCGGTAACGTGAGCCGAATGTAGCCACTCCTCCCGAAAACTTGTAACCGTATTCTGAAGGGGTGCCGCTGCTGTACCAGATGCCCTTGTATCCGTCGGCCACCCGGTTCTGGGCAATAACAGATGCCTCATCAGTTGCCACAAACAGAACAAGGGCAAGTAACAAAAATCTGGCGGACATAGTTCAGGTTATTGGGTATTAGCGTAAATATAGGATTTTTATTTCAACCCGCCTAAGCCCGGAAATTTATAAAAAAATTACGGGAAGGAGCCGATCACCTGAAATGGAAATAATACCAGAATGTATTGCCGAACTGTTCCTTCATCTTTTGTTCAAAGGTGCCGGGGTTTTGCCGGGCGCTCATAAATGATGCAAAATACTGGTCAAACCTCATTCTTGTCTCACTGCTGAGTTCCATTCCTCCCAGATCGGGAAATTTCCCCTGGCTGTTATAATAAATGAGAACAGCTTCCTCAATGTGCCTTGGAATCCTTGTGTATCCCCTGTCTTTCATAAGCCTGACATTGTCCACAATCATTTCGACATCCTTGTTCAGAAGAAGCCAGGCCATCATGTATTCGAAGGCCTCCCTGTTGGAGGAATCCTGGTTGACCAGCCTGGGAAGGTTGCTTTCGGGAGTCTCAAGAAAGACAAAGAAGTCCTGACCGGAAAGCGAATTTGTTTTTCTCACCGGAACCCGGTCCGATATGTGGGAAACGGAATCACCAGCCAGTTTTTCATGATCCAATGCCCATCTGCGGTAAAAAAGTGATTTCTTCAGAATTTTTACATATTTCTCTGTCATCTTGTAATCACCGTTTATCAGGCTCGATTCTACAAGCAGTTTCATGTTCTGGGGCCGTTTTCCATAAACGACCATCTCTTCATAGGCCCAACGCTGGGCTTCATTGATCAGCCCTATGGTATAAAATGAATGAGCTCCCCAGTTAATATGCTCACTGCTCCAGGGAAGAAACAAAGATGAAGTGCCGAAATCCTGTCTTCCATCGAACAGTCTGTCGCAGATCTGTCCGGTCGACGACAGGGCAATATTATAGAAGTACTGTCCTATAAGATTTTCAGAAGGTTTCTTTTCGTGGTATTCTACCGCTTCCTGGTACTTACCTGTGAAAATCAGTTTTTCAAGATTTATAACACGGGCAGTCTGGGTGTTGTAAGCTGCTGCAAGAATGGAGACGGCAGCGAAAATGATAATTGAAGGAAAGACAATTCCTGAGGCAATGCGGGCCCGGCGTTTTACAACCCTGAATGTTCCAGCCATACGTGCGATTGCAGGATACAATACCAGATATGCGACCATGGACCAGAACATTGTCTTATGCAGGCTGTCGTTTATAAAAGGAAGGGGATAGAGGAAAAGTTGTTTTATGCTCTGAAGAAGCATAACATTGTCGAACAGAACTATGGATAACCCTGTTAGTCCGGCAAGAGTAAGGGGCAGAAGGAATCTGTGACGGCCTTTCAGGTAAACAAAGCAGTAGACAATAAATATACCGGTGAAAATCAGGCTGAAGGCGCCCGATATATAGAAAAAAACAGGGAAGAAGGCAAGGGCTGAGTATTTGTCTCTGATCTTTTCGGGGCTGATAACTATCAGGAAGTATAAAAGAACAAGTACGAATCCTGAATTATACAGCATCAGATGGTAATAATGCGCTTGCATTATCAGCAAAAGGCAGGAAGGAATGATTGCCAGAAGACATGTC